>JBCCMT010000175.1:0-4827 GCA_039026195.1 Pseudomonadota bacterium
CCTAATCCCCGTGCCCAATCTGCCTCTCCCAGTGAATGACGCTTTGTCCGATTGGTTTGGGGATGTGCATGAGATTATTTCTAAGGCGACGATTGCCCTGATTTTTTTACATGTAGGCGCAGCCTTGAAACATCACTTTATCAACCGAGATGATATATTATCTCGCATGGTCCCTTTTATACGGCCAAGAGCGTAAACGATCCTCAATAGGAGAATTGACATGAAAAGAATTATCGGTGCCGGACTTATTTTTGCGCTCGTGGCGTGTGGCGGCGAAACAGACACTCAACCGCAAGGGCAAACAGAAGTCACCGAAACATCTGCCGCCGTCCTAGATATGGCGCCAGCGATGGGTGAACATTCATGGACCGTTGATAAAGAGGCAAGCCGCATCACCTTCACCGGGATCGCTTATAATGACGAAGTGTTAGGGACATTCACCGATTTTGACGTGGCCATTGAGCTTGACCCGGACAATCCAGCAGAAACCGGCCGGATTGAGGCGGTGATCTCCATCGCCTCTGTGGATGCGGGGAATAGCGATCGAAACGACACCTTGCCTTCAAAAAACTGGTTTTGGGTGAAAGAATATCCTGTGGCCACCTTCCGGTCTGAGGAAGTTCGCGGCCTAGGGGAGGGGGCCTATGAAGCCGCCGGGACCCTGACCATCCGAGATGTGAGTGAGCCTCTTACCCTTCCCTTCACGTTGGACGTGACAGAAGGTCGGGCCATCGCCGATGGTGAGGTGACCTTGAACCGCCAGACATTTGGCGTGGGGCAAGGCGCCTATGCGAAGCCGGAAGATATCCCTGTCGAGGTGGGGGTCAATATCCATATCGAGGCCACGAAATAGCTGCCTTCATATTGTATCAACGTAGAGTTGACCCCAGCGGCCACCCGGACTAGTCCCTTTCAATAATATTATTTCTACTTATTGACGAGGACTTTGATGAGCACATCCTATGACGTTGTGGTAATTGGGGGCGGCCCAGGGGGGTATAATGCGGCGATACGTGCGGCCCAATTGGGGTTGAAAACCGCCTGTGTGGAAAAGCGAGATAGCCAAAAATTTGGGGGCACCTGTCTGAATGTTGGCTGTATCCCCTCAAAGGCGATGCTGCACGCCTCTGAGGCCTATGCCCATGCGGAAAATCATTTGGGCGATCTTGGGGTCAAGCTCTCTGGGGTGAAGCTAGACCTTAAGCAAATGCTCTCCCAAAAAGACGACGCTGTGAACGGCCTCACAAACGGCATTGAATATCTCTTTAAAAAGAACAAAATCACTGGCATTTTGGGATGGGGTAGCATCACCGCCCCAGGAAAAGTCTCGGTAAAAAAAGACGACGGGTCTACGGAAGACATTGAAGCTAAAAACATCATTATTGCCACAGGGTCAGATGTCATGTCCTTGCCGGGCATTGATATTGATGAAAAAGTCATTGTCTCATCAACAGGAGCGCTCTCCTTACCCAAAGTGCCAGAGCATCTAGTGGTCGTTGGCGGGGGCTATATTGGCTTAGAGATGGGCTCCGTCTGGCGGCGGTTGGGGGCGAAAGTCACGGTGGTGGAATTCTTAGACCGCATTACCCCAGGCATGGATGGCGAAGTTTCGAAAAATTTCATGCGGATTTTGAAAAAACAGGGCATGAATTTCAAACTTGGCACCAAAGTGACAGGGATTGAAACCGCGAAGGGCAAAGCAAAAATCGCTGTGGAAGCAGCGGCGGGCGGAAAAGAAGAAACCATTGACGCAGATGTCGTGTTGATTGCCATTGGCCGTCGGCCCTTCACCGAAGGGCTGGGCCTAGAAAATATTGGGGTCACCACGGACAATCGCGGGTTCATTCCAGTGGATGGTCACTATCAAACATCCGTGAAGGGCGTTTACGCCATCGGTGATTGCACCCCGGGGCCCATGCTGGCCCATAAAGCAGAGGACGAGGCGGTAGCCGTTGCTGAGATCATTGCTGGCAAACCCGGCCATGTGAATTATGCCACCATCCCAGGGGTGGTTTATACTGACCCAGAGGTGGCGACTGTTGGAAAAACCGAAGAGCAGCTTAAAGAAGAAGGCCGCGATTATAAAGTCGGTAAATTTCCCTTTGCGGCGAACAGTCGGGCAAAGACAAATCATGACACTGACGGATTTGTAAAAGTTCTAGCGGATGCAAAAACCGATGAGGTCCTGGGCGTCCATATGATAGGCGCAGGCGTTGGGGAAATGATTGCCGAAGCTTGCATTGTGATGGAGTTTGGTGGATCTGCGGAAGATATTGCACGAACATGTCACCCCCATCCTACTCGGACTGAGGCCTTACGCCAAGCCGCTATGGGTGTTGAAGGATGGACCATGCAGGCTTAACATTTCAAGCAAAGTTTCGCTTTGCTTGAAACACTTCTCTATCTTGAGGGGCCGCGATTGACAGATGCATTTCATCTATGCCAATTGTTATTTATCAAATGATATATAAGAGGCTGGGTCTTGATAACTTTTCCTGATTTCGTGGGGTTTGTGGGCGTTGCCTTTTTATTAGGGGCGTACGGCGCCTTACAGTTAGGGCGATTAAAAGCTGACGACCCCCTTTATTCAATTTTGAATATCATTTCTGTGGTATTGATCGCTTTTTCGCTGCTCTATGCTTTTAACGCAGCGAGCATGACCATCCAAATCTTTTGGTTTTTTATCAGTCTTTATGGCTTGTTCAAATCTTTGCGGGCCAAGCGTTCTAAAAATGAGGACCACCAATCTGGAGGCTGATGATCGCGATAAGCATCAGCCTGTTTTGCGCCTACAACATTTTCTGGCCAAAGGGGGTCCGTTTTATGCCTTGCGATGATATGGACATGGAGCTGTGAGACCATATTCCCAAAAGCTGCGATATTGATTTTATCAGCCTGGGTAACATCTTTTAAAACATCACTCACTTCTGTCATCTCTTTCCAAAAAAGGGCCTGGTGGTCCTCAGAAAGGTCAAATATCTCTAACAGGTTTGCTTGCCGTGGCACCATGATGAGCCATGGAAAGCACTGTTCATTCCGTAAAAGGATTTGACTTATGGGCAATTGATGCTCGGCAATCGCCTCCTTCGCTAATCGAGGATCAAGCGCATATGAGGAATTGTCTATAAAAGAAGCGTTGTTCATTTCAAAAAACCTGACTAACCTAAGACCGAAATAATTATTTAAAGATGGCCGCAATAAAAATAAAATAGGGATGGGCTTTATGCAACTGATGTTAAGCTTTACGGCCATTGGCCTGATCGGTATGGCGATTGCGCTCTATCAAATGCGCACCCAACCGAAGGGTCTTTATATTCTATTTTTCGCAGAAATGTGGGAGCGGTTTTCTTATTACGGGATGCGGGCACTCCTCATCTTCTATCTAACAAAGCATTTTTTATTTTCTGATAGCGTGGCTTACGGAATTTATGGGGCGTATACGACACTTGTTTATATTACCCCTGTGATGGGTGGGGTAATTGCTGACCGATATTTGGGCCAGCGCCGGGCGGTGACCATTGGCGCCATATTGTTGGTCTTGGGGCATTTGGGGATGGCATTTGAGGGGAAACCTGTACAGATGGGCGGTGCCCCGGAACCCCTTGTGATCAATGTCTTCTACCTCTCCCTTGCCCTCATTATCATGGGGGTTGGGTTTTTGAAGGCAAATATTTCAACCATCGTGGGGGAGCTTTATCCAAAAACTGACAAACGGCGGGATGGGGCGTTTACGCTCTTTTATGTGGGGATCAATTTAGGGTCTTTCTTCGGGGCCCTGTGGGCTGGATATTTGGGGGAGACCTTTGGATGGTCTTACGGGTTTGGTCTAGCGGGTATTGGGATGCTCCTTGGGCTTATCGTTTTTGTTTGGGGCAAACCTCTCTTGCAAGGGGCGGGGGAAGCGCCCAGTGAAGAGCTCTTGTCAAAGAAACGCTTTGCTGGGCTTTCCACCCAATCCCTCATTTACATCGGCACATTCTTTGTCACCTTATGTGTCTGGTTTGCCGTGCGGGACCAAAAGACTGTTGGCGTCTTGCTTACCTTTGCGGGGGCCATCACCGTTGGCTATATACTTTACCGATCGGTCTTCACCTTAGAAGTCCAGGCCAGAGACCGGATCTTTGCCGCCATGCTGTTGATTGTGGTTCAAGTATTATTCTGGGCCCTGTTCGAACAGGCCGGATCATCCCTTAATATCTATACCGATGAACAGGTGGATCGTACCATATTTGGGCAAGAGGTGGTGGCGTCCGTCTTCCAATCCCTAAATGCCTTTTACATTATTTTTCTTGGCCCCCTCTTTGCCGCTGGTTGGGTTTGGCTAGGCAAGCGGGGGCTTGAGCCCACCGCGCCGCAAAAATTTGGCCTTGGCGTCATGCAGCTGGGGTTAGGCTTTTTGGTTTTAATCTGGGGGGCCAACGCGAATGTGGGTCTGACCCCCGTTCTCTTCATCTTTTTGATCTACCTTTTGCACACGACGGGGGAGCTATTTTTATCCCCTGTAGGATTATCGGCGATGACACGGCTTTCGGTGCCCAGCATGGTGGGGTTGATTATGGGGGCCTGGTTCTTAGCGTCGGGGGCGGGAAATTTCGTCGCCTCTCTGATTGCGCAGGCCACCGCCGCAGAAAGCGCCGATGGTACGAATGTCGTGCTAGAGGTTTATAGCAATGTGGGCTGGCTTGCCATGGCGGTGGGGGTTGGCTTGCTTTTAATCTCGCCTTTTATCAATTATCTTATGCATCTCAACACGCTGAACGATGATCCGGCACCTGATCATGGCTTTACAGATGTTGCGACCGAAGCGGCCACACCGCCCCGGCAATA
>JBCCMT010000176.1:0-4826 GCA_039026195.1 Pseudomonadota bacterium
AGGGGCAACGGAGCCCACGGGTATCTAGATCGATGATGTCATTCGACATAGCTTTGGCCGTTTTGCGTTGTTATTTCTGCGCCTTGATCACAAGACGGCAGATCATCTTGCGGAAGGGCCAAAATCTCTTGGGCTTGGTGAACAGATTGCGCCAAGTCACGAATATACCACAAAATTCGCCTATCTTTTCGCTGGCCCCGAAGGCTTATTTTCTTTGTCGCCAGGATCGACCCTTCAGGGATGGAACGGCTGTTTGTGGGGCATAAACTTAACCGCGCGGCGCCTGCGGCGGCGGCCAATGCCTCAAGTTGAAGCCGTGTTGGGGAGGGAGTGCGGTGGTGGCACACCCCGCCGGCGCGCTCAATCCCCCAGCTGGCTTCCATCAGCTTGGCTCGGCGGCTCACCCGCGGACCGGTTGTCACCACCCGAAGGCAGGCGCCCCTTGCCGTGCCACTCAATCGGCCATGGGGACGCCAAAGCTTTGTGGCGGCAAAACTGCCTGCATCAAGGGCGGGAATGGTTTCCATAAAGGTGGGCCCATAGGTCCGGGCCACATGGTCGAACATCTCATCGGCAGATTTCGCATCGGGGAAAACCCAACTGCGTTCCATCACCCCGTGGGAGGATGGCGGCACGATCACAGTGGCTTTCCAGGGTTGATCAAACCGGGTTTGGAAATCTTGATAGGGGAGGGCACCGCCGAGCGCTGCGGCCAAGGGGGAGGGGAAGATCTGTGACAAGGCGGTTACAGCACTTAAGCCCGCTTTAGGGAGCTCTTCATGAAATTGGGCCCAAGCTGTGCCCCCAGTAATTGCAACTTCACCACGTTCAGGGTTCAGAATTTTTAAGGGGGGCGGTGGGACCACCCCCAGCTGGCGCGGCCCGGGGGTCAGCGTAAAGCCCATGGCGCTGACCTCATTTAAGATGTCTTCTATGTCATCGTCTGTCTTTGGACATAAGGTGGCGGGCAGACGGGGCGCACTCCCCTCCACCTGCCGGATAAACCGAATCATCGAAGGTTCGGTGTGTCCTAGATCGCGATCTGCCGGATGAAAATGAAGGCATTCCTTTCCTAACGCGCGATCTAAATCATTGAGGTCAGCTTGCACATCCTGCGAGATCGTCGTGGGCCTTGGGCCGGTATAAAGGGTAGAAATCACCATGCGGGAGGAGAAGATATGCCGTAGATAGTCACCCATGGCCTCCACCGCGCCGGGCGGGGCCTTCTGGATCACTCGATGGGCGTCTGCATCATAAAGATAGGCAAGAGAGGATGTCGGTGAAGAAGACATGACCCATGGGCCAATCTGAGGGCCCACAAGTCAAGAGATAAGACGTCCCCTTTGCCTCATTTGAGCCTGTTTTCTTGGGTAAAAATAAAGAGAAATGACCATTTTCGCGCTATAGGGGCGGGGTTTTGGCACCAATCTCGCAAAACGGGTGGGGAGTGACTTTTAATGACGCAGAATGTCGTGTAAAAAAAGGTATTGCAGATGGACACCGCCATGGGCCCCCGAAAAGCCGCAGATATCGTCACCCTTGAGGAAGAACGCCGGCGTCGGAAAAAGCCGTCGGATGACAGCTCAAGCCATGATCATCTGCCGGAGGCGGGGGCTCCAGACCATCAATTCCAAAAGGATCAAGAGGATAAGGAACGTCAGTCCTTTGAGAACGTAGAGCCATCGGGATCAACTGAGGCTGATGAAAAGGAGTCTGATATTCTAGCTGCAGACACATCCAAAGGTGACCCCACTGCACTTGCGTCGACGGCGCCAGTGCCTCCTCATCAGGGGGAAGACCCCGCGAACCAAGAGCTTGAAACCGCTGGGAATATGTTAACAGCCGCCCGTCTGGCCTCTGGCTTAAGTTTGGAAGAGGTGGAGAAGCTCACCAACATTCGCCAAGACCGATTGGTGGCCATGGAGGCCATGGATGTTACAGCCCTTCCCTCCGCCCCTTATACCTTAGGGTTTGTAAGAACCTATGCGGAGCTTTTGGAATTACCCGCCGAGGCCATGATGGCCCGGTTTCGTAAAGATGCAGGTTATGGCGAGGCCCCAAAACAAGTCAAAATCGCTCCCCCACCGCCCAAAAATGTAAGCGCGCCCGCCCAGATAAGTTTTCTCGCGGTGCTCGGGGTGATCGCCTTTATGGTGTGGGTCATCTGGCAGATCATTCAGGCCACCGCCCCGGAAGAGGTGGTGACCGCCCAAGGGGTGCCCTTAGCGACCCCGCCCCAAGGCCCCGTGGTGGTGCCCTATGAAATGGAAACCTCCCTTGAAGATGAGGTCCAGATCGTCCCTGATAGCTTGAGCGATGCCTTTCCAGCGCTTGTGGACAGTGTAAGTGCTGATGGGCCCACCGCAGGTAATAGTGCGATAAGCGACGAAGCACAGACTGGTCTTACCGATGGCATTACAGCGACGCCTTTGGTGACCCCCGCTAACCTGATAGATGAAGAGGGGGCAGTGACAGACCTTACCGAAGCGACAGGCCATGAAAGTGAAGGGGTTTCTGCCCAAGAAACATCCCTCTCGTTGTCTGCCGCTGAACAGCTCAATCAGGCCGCCGTGGCGCAGTTAGAACAAGACCGCACCCTCGCAACACCTCAAGAAAGGGGTGAAGAGGCGATCGTGACGGCGGAGGCGGCGCTTTCCCCGCCTCAAGCCTCACCTCAAGCATTGGCGCCCGCCCAAGGGGTGGTGGCACAGCCCGCGCCCACCGCCCTTGAAGGAGGAGCTGAAAGAACAGACCCCATTGTCCGCCTTGCGGTGGAACCCGTTTATCCCGCCCGCTGCGAATCAACCGCAAGCTCCCAAGAGACGATTACCCTTGGCTTCACAGTCTCTCGCTATGGCAAAGTGGTGAACCCAGAGGTCACCTCCTCCACCAATAGCTGTTTTGATGGGGCCGCCCTTGCAGCCATTGCCCGGTGGGATTTTGTGCCCGCGCAGGAAAATGGGCGGGCGGTGGCCTCGAGCCGTCGTCAAACCCGGGTGATTTTTGAACTACCCTAGCGGTTGAACAGGTTTGGGACGATACCACTTTTCTAAAAAGAAGTCATTGTGGCCATGATTTAATCGCCCTATGTCCTTTAAAGCATAAGCCTTGATGATTAAGGACAAACCCCATGAGTGTGCGACCCTGGCGAGATATTGACCGCCGTCCCTCCCGCCAAATTATGGTGGGCAATGTGCCCGTAGGGGGCGACGCGCCGATTTCGGTTCAATCCATGACCAATACCGATACGGGCGATGCCAAAGCGACGCTTGAGCAAATTGATCGTATTGCCGAGGCGGGCGCCGACATCATTCGGGTCAGTTGTCCGACCCCGGAGAGTACAGCGGCGATGAAAGAGATTTGCCAGCATTCGCCCGTGCCCTTGGTGGCGGATATCCACTTTCACTATAAGCGAGGAATTGAAGCGGCGGAGGCGGGTGCCGCGTGTCTGCGCATTAATCCTGGGAATATCGGCTCTAAAGAGCGGGTGCGAGAGGTCATCAGTGCGGCGCGGAATAATGGCTGCTCTATTCGAATTGGGGTGAATGGCGGCTCCCTAGAGAAGCATTTGCTGGAAAAGTATGGGGAGCCTTGTCCGGAGGCCATGGTGGAAAGTGCCCTTGACCATGCCCGTATCCTTCAGGATGAGGATTTTCACGAGTTCAAAATCTCTGTGAAGGCCTCTGACGTTTTCCTCACCGTGGCAGCCTATCATGGCTTGGCCGAGGCCACCGATGCCCCCCTCCACTTAGGCGTCACCGAAGCAGGCGGTATGCGGATTGGTTCCGTCAAAAGCTCCATCGGATTGGGCAGTCTTCTATGGGCCGGAATTGGCGATACCATTCGGGTGAGCCTCTCCGCGGAGCCGGAAGAAGAAATTAAAGTGGGCTTTGACATCCTCAAATCCCTCGGCCTGCGGCATCGCGGCGTGAATGTCATTTCTTGCCCCTCCTGCGCGCGGCAAGGCTTTGATGTCATCCGCACCGTGGAGAAATTAGAGGAGCGCTTAGCCCATATCTCCACGCCAATGAGTTTATCCGTCATCGGATGTGTGGTCAACGGCCCTGGCGAAGCGCGGGAGACAGACCTTGGCTTTACCGGCGGCGGCGCTGAGGCGGGGATGGTTTATCTTGGCGGCGTGCCCGCCTATAAGCTGAAAAATGAAAACATGGTGGATAAGCTGGTCGCCCTTTGTGAAGAAAAGGCCGCTGAAATTGAAGCGGCAAAAGCCGCCGCAGAATAATATAATCACTTAAAGAGAAAAAAGTTGATCCCTCAAGAAAAATTAGAAGCGCTGCAAGAGCGTCTTGCCACCATTGAAACCCAAATGTCCACTGTGACGGAGGCGGATGATATTGTTCGTCTGTCCAAAGAACATGCGGAGCTAAAACCCGTCGCAGAAGCCGCGAAAGAGTTGCTTGTTGCCCGGGAGGATATGGCCGAGGCCGAGGCGATGCTGGCGGGGGATGACCCTGATATGGCTGAAATGGCCAAGGAAGAGCTTGAAAGCTTAAAAGAACGGGTCCCCACGCTGGAGCATGATCTGCAACTCATGCTGCTGCCTAAGGATAAGGCGGATAATGCCCCCGTGATTTTGGAGGTCCGGGCGGGCACTGGCGGCGATGAAGCCGCCCTTTTTGCGGGGGACTTATTCCGCATGTATCAGCGTTATGCCTCAGCTCGCGGCTGGCGCGTGGAGGTGATCGGCGCCACCGAAAGCGGGGTGGGCGGCTATAAAGAAATTCAAGCCAATGTCTCCGGTGAGAATGTCTTTGGACGGCTGAAATTTGAAAGCGGTGTCCACCGGGTCCAGCGGGTGCCGGAGA
>JBCCMT010000177.1:0-4801 GCA_039026195.1 Pseudomonadota bacterium
TCAAGCCCTATGTGCGGTTCAAAGGGCAAGCCGGAGAACAGGCCACAATGTTTTTTCGCGATCCCAGTGGGAACGCCCTCGAATTTAAAGCTTTTCGTGACGAAGATGAAATCTTTGCCACATCACTTCTCTAAAAGGTGTATTAATGATGAGATATTTACCGCTTAATGACCAGGATCGCGCAGAAATGCGCCAAGCCATTGGGGTGGAGAGCATTGATGATTTGTTCACTGATGTGCCGTCCGATGCGCTCAACCCTTCCTTAGACTTGCCTGACCATGCCGGTGAATTGCAGGTCGAACGGATGTTGAATGCCTTGGCTGCGAAAAATGTCGCAGCAGGTCAGGGGCCCTTTTTTGCAGGGGCAGGGTCCTATAAACACCATGTTCCCGCAACGGTTGATCATATTATTCAGCGATCTGAATTCTTAACGGCTTACACCCCTTATCAGCCTGAAATTGCGCAAGGCACGTTACAATATCTTTTTGAGTTTCAGACCCAGGTCGCAACATTGCTTGGCATGGATGTGGCAAATGCATCCATGTATGATGGGTCCACCGCCGCCGCAGAGGCCGCTTTAATGGCACGACGGGTGACCAAACGGAAAAAAGTGATTTGTTCTGGGGGGCTTCACCCCCATTATGAAGCCGTGATCCGCACCAATTCTGAGTTGATTGAAGATGAAGTGATTTGTGCGCCATCTGCCCCTGATGGGCAGGGAAGCATTATGGACATGATTGATGGGGAAACATCTTGCATCATCGTTCAGTCGCCTGATGTCTTTGGTCATGTGCGTGATCTTTCTGCACTGGCCGAAAAAGCCCATGAGCATGGGGCCTTGTTGGTGGCTGTGGTAACAGAAGCGGTAAGCCTAGGCGCCCTCAAATCCCCCGGCGAACAGGGGGCTGACATTGTGGTGGCAGAGGGGCAATCCATTGGGAATGGCCTTAACTTTGGTGGCCCCTATGTGGGTCTTTTTGGGGCACGGCAAAAACATATCCGTCACATGCCAGGCCGGTTAGCTGGTGAAACAACGGACACGGAAGGTCAGAGGGGCTATGTGCTGACCCTCTCAACGCGGGAGCAGCATATTCGGCGAGATAAAGCGACGTCGAATATTTGCACCAATTCTGGCCTTTGTGCCCTGGCCTTTACCATTCACATGAGTTTGCTTGGGGGAACAGGCTTACATCAATTGGCCGTGGTGAACCATGAAGCAGCTTGTAAAACCGCTGACGCCCTGACGGCAATTGATGGGGTGGAGCTGATGAATGAGAGCTTCTTTAACGAATTCACAGTTCGTCTGCCAAAGAATGCGAGCGAGGTTGTGGAGGATTTAGCGGCCAAGGGCGTAATTGCCGGGGTGCCCGGCGGTCGTCTGTGGCCGGATCATAAAGAGATGGAAAATCTTCTGATTGTTGCGGCAACAGAGGTGACGACGGATGAAGATATTGCTGCCTTCCAAGCGGCCCTAAAAGAGGTATTGTAATCATGGCTATGAATTCAGTTGGACGCCCCACCCAAGGGGATCATACAGTGACCGCGCATAGTGATACCCATACAGGCAATCGGGCCCTCCATTTAGAAGAGCCGCTCATTTTTGAGGTGGGCGATTTTGAAGGAACAGGCGTTGATGTGGCAAAGCCTGAGGGGATCACACCTCGCTTAGGTGGCATGGCTAGGGGGACAGCGCCAGCGTTGCCAGGGTTAGCCGAGCCTGAGGCCATGCGTCATTATGTGCGCCTCAGCCAAAAAAACTATGCCATTGACATGGGGCTTTTTCCCCTTGGCTCCTGCACCATGAAACATAACCCGCGGTTGAATGAGAAAATGGCGCGGGTACCGGGTTTCTCTGACATTCATCCCCTTCAACCTCAGTCTACGGTACAAGGGGCGTTGGAATTAATCGATACGCTGGCAGGGTGGCTCAAAGAATTAACGGCGATGCCCGCCGTCGCCATGTCCCCCAAAGCCGGTGCCCATGGGGAGCTTTGCGGGATGATGGCCATCAAGGCCGCATTGGTCGCCCGGGGGGAGGCAGAGACACGTATACGCGTGCTGGCCCCGGAAAGTGCCCATGGCACCAACCCGGCGACGGCAGCGCAATGTGGATTTAAAGTGGATGATATCCCTGCGGATGATACAGGCCGGGTGGATTTAGAGGCCTTCAAAGCCAAGCTTGGCCCTGACGTGGCCGCCATTATGGTGACCAACCCTAACACATGTGGCCTTTTTGAGCGGGATATCCGCGCCATGGCTGACGCTGTGCATGAAGCGGGCGGGTATTTCTATTGTGATGGGGCAAACTTTAATGCCATTATGGGCAAGGCCCGCCCTGGGGATCTGGGCATTGATGCAATGCATATTAATCTGCACAAAACCTTTTCCACGCCCCATGGCGGCGGTGGGCCAGGGTCGGGCCCAACGGTTCTTTCTGATGCACTGGCGCCCTTTGCGCCTGTTCCTTTTGTGCGGCATGGAGAGAATGGCTTTGAACTGGTCGAAGAGCCTGTGGGCGAGGCGAAAGATGCCTTTGGCCGCATGGTGGCTTTCCACGGTCAAATGGGCATGTTCGTCCGTGCCCTTTCCTATATGATGAGCCACGGGGCGGATGGCCTTCGTCAAGCGGCAGAGGATGCGGTGTTGAACGCCAATTATGTCCTGACCCGGTTGTCTGAAGAAATGTCGCCTGCTTTCCCTGGGAAATGTATGCACGAAGCCTTATTCAGTGATGCCTTTTTGAAGGACACGGGCGTTGGGACCTTGGATTTTGCAAAGGCCATGATTGACGAGGGTTTCCACCCCATGACCATGTATTTCCCCCTTGTGGTCTCTGGTGCTATGCTGATTGAGCCAACAGAAACAGAATCGAAGCAGGGCTTAGACCAATTCTGCGATGCTCTTCTGGCCTTGGCAAAAGATGCAAAATCTGGGGAGTATACAGATAAGTTCAAGGCCGCCCCCGTCCATGCCCCGCGTCGCCGGTTGGATGAAACAGGTGCAGCGCGCAAACCTATTCTGCGTTGGACCCCGCCGGGCCCAGAGGCGATGGCGGCAGAGTAGAATTTTCTCTTTAATCCTTAAAGAACAAATCCCATTGCATTAATGGCAATGGGATTTTTTAATCTCGATCATCCACCGGGCGGGCGCCGTCATCCACAGCTTGGGTAGAAACAGGTCGGCCCACACGAATTTGATAGTCTGCTTCAGGATAAAGCTCGTAAGGGGTAAGGGCGTCATCCCCATTCAAATCATATCCCCCTAATTTTGCCTTTGCGGTTGCAGACGATGGGGCAGGGGTACGTTTTCGCTTATAGGCGTCAAATTCTGCGTCATCCACCTGACCATCCCCGTCTAGGTCCGCGCGATCAAAGGCCGCTGCATCGGTCGCCAATTCTCGAAAAATATCCCCATCGCTCGGAGGGGGCGAAGCCACCAGGACAGTTGTGAACAGAACGCTCCACATAACGCATCTCTCTTTTTCTCTTATCTAGGAAAACTTATCATAAGCGATGAGGGAGAACAAATCGCCTTATCCGAAGCGGGATTATCCCTCAAAACAACCTCTCTTCGCGGGAAAATAGGCAAAGATCCGAAAAGGGAAAATGAATTTAGGGCCTTTTCATTGTGAAACTGTGATAGCACCGCTATATTGAAAGTGAACCGAGGGGCACCCTAGCGGGTTGAGACGTACCCTTAGAACCTGATCTGGTTGAAACCAGCGGAGGGACGGTGGCCATGGCGTTCCCATGACTTCTCTTCCTCCCCCCGCGCAATGGAAGAGGCGACCCATGAATAAGCATACCCCCCAATCTGAATTTCAAACCCCTGAGGTCACCGTGGGCCCACTGCCCGCCAGCCGGAAGGTCTATGTGAAGTCAGATCGCTTTGAGGATGTGGCCGCGCCGGTGCGGTATATTTCGGTCCATGAAACTGCGAATGAGCCTGACCTGCCGGTCTATGACCCCTCCGGTCCCTATACGGAGGAGGGGTTTGTTGCCGATGTGGAAAAGGGGTTGGCACGCAAACGGACAGCTTGGGTGAAAGAGCGGGGCGGCGTTGAGGAATATCAGGGCCGTGAGGTAAAGCCAGAGGATAATGGCGGGGCCACGGGCAAATATCTCGCGCGGGAGTTTCCAACACAGCATCGCCCTCTTCGGGCGGCCCCTCACTCGGCATCTAAGATGCCGGTCTCTCCCGAAGGAGAGACAACAACCTCTCCCTCTGGGAGAGGTCAAAGTCGCGCCGCGACTTTGGGTGAGGGCAGAGCCCCCATCACCCAGCTTGAATTCGCCCGCGCCGGCATCATCACCAAGGAAATGGAATATGTGGCCATTCGTGAGAATATGGGCCGCAAGCAAGCCCTTGAAGATGCCAAAGCCACTTTAGAAGATGGGGAGAGCTTTGGGGCGGAGCTGCCTGAATTTGTGACAGCGGAGTTTGTGCGCGATGAAATCGCGAAGGGCCGGGCGGTGATCCCAATCAACATCAACCACCCTGAAGCCGAGCCGATGATCATTGGGCGGAACTTCCTAGTCAAAATCAATGCTAATATCGGCAATTCGGCGGTCACCTCCTCCGTGGAAGAGGAAGTGGATAAAATGGTCTGGGCCACCCGCTGGGGCGCGGATACGGTGATGGACCTCTCCACGGGCCGGAACATCCACAATACGCGGGAATGGATTATCCGTAACTCCCCTGTGCCCATTGGGACTGTGCCGATCTATCAGGCCTTAGAAAAAGTAGATGGCGTGGCCGAGGACCTGACGTGGGAGGTGTATCGCGACACCCTGATCGAGCA
>JBCCMT010000178.1:0-4739 GCA_039026195.1 Pseudomonadota bacterium
AAATCTGGCTCAATCTTTTCCTTAAGATATGACTCTGCTTCTTCAGTAAAGCTTGCTTGTAAAGAAGGTTTACGGGCCTCTCTGATTTTCGTCCGCAGAGACTTCGGAACGAGGGTACGACGTAAGGCCGTTGCCACTGGATTATCAAGGAGAAGGTTTTGAAAGGGGAGGCGCTTGAACCGCTCAGAGGACTGATTAGCGTTTTCAAGGTCAAATTTCCACTCCCCTTGCGCCCCTAAAAATTGTAAGATGCGGCGGAAATTTTCTTGCGGATGCGCCCTTAACCCCTCCGCGGTGATGATAAGAAATTGATCTTTATCAAAATGGTCAAACCATTTTTGAAGTTGCAAATCATAACAGCTATATTGCCAAAGCGCAGGCAGGGTCCGTGCCGCCTGATCGGGGGAACCTGTCACCACCCCTTGGGTCCACTCATGGCGATAATGTGAAATGGCGCGATCTAAAGGGTCACGAATAAGATAAATAAATTTCGCGTTTGGGGTGACCGCCTTTAGCCGTTCAGGGGCTTTCGGGTGGTCGGGCCATTTGGTGTAATGGGTGCTCGCCTCCCCCTTTATATGATCCGACGGCGCGTCTTTGAATAAATCTCGGTACCAACTCATTCCCTTAGCAAAGATAGCGTCATCGGAAAAAAAGTTAGGCTCTTTCGGCGTGGTAACAAAAATTTTTTCCTGCGCAGAAAGCTGGGCGGCAAGGGTGGAGGTGGCGCTTTTCATGGCACCGATGATATAAAAATCAGCGAGCATGTTCGTTTACATCCTTCCCAAATCCGCGCCAGATATCCTGGGCAGCCTTTTGACAAACGGGGTTTGGTTTTTGAAAAGCAAGAAAGCGCGCATAGGCGATAAGGCGCTCCCCATACCAGAGCATATTTGCAAACCATAAACCAGCTTTTCCATAATGGAGCTGGTAATAACGGGAGCGACTTTCATAATAGTAGGTAGGCAGACGTTTTTTAGACTTGGAAAGTTTTTTAACGGGGGACGAGCCCCCTCGTTCATGCACTACAAAAGCGTCTTTAGCATGGTGAATAGACCAGCCAGCTTGTCTTGCGCGTCGGCAATATTCTGCGTCCTCATAATAAAGAAAAAACCCATCATCCATCCCCCCAATCTCATCGATCATGGAGCGCCTTATTAAGACGGCGGCAAAAGAGACCCAATGAGGCGCCTCATTTGAGGTGAGGGGGATAGCGGTGACCGCTTTGGGGAAGAGCTTTGCAATCATACCTAAATTGCTGGCCCCCAATAGTTCCGTTGTCGGTTTAAAATCCCGAAACTGACTAATTTGCGGTGTTCCGTCAGGATCGATGAGCGTAGGGTGAATAAGACCTGCTTTTGGGGTTTCATCTGCAGCCTTAAGAAGGGAGGTAAGAGAGTCCGGTTGTAAAAAAGCATCGCTATTTAGCAAAAGCACATAGTCAGACTGGGCTTTAGCAAGACCCAAATTATTGCCGCCGGAAAACCCCTTATTGGTGGCTGAGACAACCAGATCAATTTGATCTTTGGCCTTATGCTGTTGATGCCACCGACCAAGGATCTCATCAGATCCGTCACCAGACCCATTTTCAACAATGATAAGACGGCTAGGGGCATCGGGAAGCGCCTTGAGGGCGGTTTCTGCACAGCGCACCGTCATCTCAGGGGTCCGGTAATTCAGGATCACCACTGTCAGTTTATCCAAGATCAGCCCCTCTAATGTTTTTAAATAGCTATCCTACCAGCCAAGCTATGTAAGGATTTCCCTATAAGAGGGTAAAGTGGGGGTGACAAATGCTGATTTTATTTCTATTTATCAAAAGCATTTTTGAACCTTTCGAAAAAGCGGCCTCCTCAGGGCCGCTTTTTTCGTGACATCATCCCTTTTGGGCGCCTGAAAAGCCTGGCATGATGATGAGATGGAGATAAGGCCTTGGCCCTGTTGGAAGACAATTTGATCGCTCTTTGTGAACCGGTGGTGACCGCTGCGGGGTTTGAGCTTGTGCGTCTTCGTATGACGGGGTCTCAGACCAAAACCCTGCAAGTGATGGCAGAGCGCCCTGATGGCACCATGACGGCGGAGGATTGTGCGACCCTTTCCCGCGCCCTCTCCCAATTGCTTGAAGAGGCTGATCCTATCAAAGATAAATATATGCTTGAGGTTTCCTCCCCTGGTATTGACCGGCCCCTCACCCGGCTCAAAGACTTTGCCCGGTGGGAGGGATTTGTGGCCAAGCTAGAACTCACCCAATTGGTGGAGGGGCAAAAGCGCTTCCGCGGGACCCTGGCGGGGGTTGAAGATAATGATGTGTGCATCGATCTGGTGGGGGAGGAAGAGACCGCCCTCATCCCTTACGATATGATTGCCAATGCGAAATTGGTTCTCACCGATGAATTGGTGACCGAAAGCCTTCGCCGCTCCAAGGCGGCACTTAAATCAAATGATCCCCAATCCCCTGTCATAGGAGAAGAAGAATGACCGTTACTGCGAATAAAATTGAGCTGATGCAGATTGCCCGCGCGGTGGGGCAAGAAAAATCCATCGATGTGGGGATTGTGATTGAAGCGATGGAGGATGCCCTCTCTCGCGCCGCCCGCTCTCGTTATGGGCAAGAAACCAATGTGCGCGCCGAAATTGATCCGCAAACCGGGGAAACCCGCCTTTGGCGGCTGATGGAGGTGGTGGAAGAAGTGGAAAATGAATCCGCAGAAATCACCTTGAAAGAGGCGCAAAAACAAAATGCCGAGGCCGAAATCGGTGACTTTCTATCCGACCCCCTCCCGCCGGTAGATTTTGGCCGCGTCGCCGCCCTCGCCGCGAAACAGGTGATCACTCAAAAGGTGCGGGATGCTGAGCGCGAGAACCAGTATAACGACTTTAAGGATCGGGAAGGGGAGATCATCTCCGGCCTGATTAAGCGGATTGAATATGGCCATGTGATTGTCGATCTTGGCAAAGGCGAAGCGGTGATCCGCCGGGACCAGCAAATCCCGCGGGAAGCTTTACGGCAAGGGGACCGGGTGCGCGCCTATATCGCCGAGGTCCGGCGGGAGCCGCGGGGCCCGCAAATTTTCCTCTCTCGCACCCATCCTCAATTCATGGCCCGTCTTTTTGAACAAGAGGTGCCAGAGGTTTATGATGGGGTGATTGAAGTTAAATCTGTGGCCCGTGACCCCGGTAGTCGGGCCAAAATCGGGGTTTACTCAAACGATAGCTCCATCGACCCTGTGGGCGCGTGCGTGGGGATGCGGGGCTCCCGCGTGCAAGCGGTGGTTGGTGAGCTTGGCGGTGAGAAAATCGACATCGTCCCTTGGTCTGAAGACACAGCGACCTTCATCGTCAATGCCTTAGCGCCGGCGGAGGTGGCCAAGGTGGTCCTCGATGAAGATTTAGAGCGGATTGAGGTGGTGGTGCCCGATGATCAGCTCTCCCTCGCCATTGGGCGCCGGGGCCAGAATGTGCGTTTGGCCAGCCAGCTGTCGGGCTATGAAATTGACATCATGACCGAAGAGGAAGAGGGGGCCAAACGCCAAAAAGAATATGCGGAGCGGTCTGCTGTCTTTATGAAGGTGCTGGATGTGGATGACATGATCGCCAACCTCCTGGTGGCTGAAGGTTTCGCCCGGGTGGAAGAGATTGCCTATGTGGACCTTGAAGAAATCGCTGAAATTGAAGGTTTCGATGAAGAAACAGCCTCGGAACTTCAGGCTCGTGCCCTCGAATGGCTAGAGAATGAGCGCGCCGAACTTGATGCCAAGCGTAAAGAGCTTGGGGTGGAGGATGACGTGTTAGAGGTGGAAGGTCTCACCTTAAAAATGGTCATTGCCCTGGCTGAAGAAGGGGTGCTGACCATGGAAGACCTAGCTGGCTGTGTGGCCGATGACCTCACCGGGTGGACCGAACGGGTGGATGGGGAGAAAAAACATTATGAGGGAATGCTAGAAGCTTTCCGGATTAAGCCTGAGGTGGCTGAAGCCATCGTCGCCGAAGCCCGCATTAAAGCTGGGTGGGATGAACCTGAGGGGGAGGCAGATGGCGAAGCCAATGAAGAGGCGGAGGAAGCGTAAATCCTTTAGGAATCCATTTTCCCATGCCTAAGCCTCGCCATAATGACCGTCGATGTGTGGCCACTGGCGAGATGTTGCCGCCCGGGGCGTTGGCTATTCGTTTTGGGCGGGCGCCAGATGGCACCCTTGTTCCTGACGTGTCTGAAAAATTACCCGGCCGGGGGGCGTGGCTCATCGCGTCTCCCGCCGCCTTGCAACGGGCCCTCAAAAAGGGGGCCTTTGCCAAAAGCTTCCGGGCTGCAACGTCTCTGCCGCAAGGAATGGATGAGGCTGCTTTTATCGCCTCTTTGTCAGATCAACTTGAAGCGCGGGCTTTAAATGCCCTGGGGCTGGCAAGGTGGGCAGGTCAGCTCACCATGGGGTTTGAAAAAGTCAAAGAAAAGGGCGGCACCCTTCTCGCCTATATCACTCCAAAGGATGCCGCCCCCGATGGGGTGAGAAAAGTGCTATCAAGGCTTGAGCCGAAGGGGGGGGCATCCCATATTCAAATATTCGTTGAAAGCGAGGCGCTCAGCCGCGCCCTAGGGGAGGTGGGGGTGGTGCATATTGGCCTTCTCCCCGGCAAAGCCACCCGCGCAGCCTTGTATGAAATCGAAAGATGGTGCTCTTTTTTGGAAAAATCGCCAGAAAACGAAAACGAAACTTAAAATATAGGGAAATTTCCCCTTCTCC
>JBCCMT010000179.1:0-4684 GCA_039026195.1 Pseudomonadota bacterium
GCTAGCGATTATGCCTGCTTCGTTATGGGCAGGGATGAGAATACCCACATCTTCAAGAGAAGGGACTGTCCCGCTAGAAACAGTTTTTCGCTGAAAGCCCTGGGCCCCTAAAACAATCTCGATAAAGAGGATAAGGCTTGGGATCAGAATGACAACACTGATGAGCGTGAGAAGCAAGCTCACCATGGGATAATCCTAATTAATTTCCAACAACCCATGTTGGGAACGGTCTTCCACCACCTTGTCCAAGGTCTCTAAGGTCACTTGGGTATCCCCTTGGGCAAAGGCATAAACAAAGGCTGTATCACATAAAATATTAATGCGGCGGGGGACCCCATCGGTCCGCTCATGTATAACCTTAATCGCATCAGGGGTGATAAGATCAGGGTGCCCGCCGGCCTTTTGCAATCGGCTTAAGACATATTCCTCGGTTTCTTCTGTCGTGAATGCTTTTAAATGATAGTGAGAGACAATCCGTTGACGGAATTGAAGAAGAGAAGGCTGATTGAGCTTATTGGCAAGCTCCGGCTGCCCCAAAAGAACCAATTGAAGGACGGGGGCACCGTTTAGCTGCATATCAGACAGGAGCCGAACTTCTTCGATGGCTGCTTCGGGTAGCAATTGTGCCTCATCAATAAACAAAACCGCTTTACGCTTTTTCGATTGGGCTTTGTTTAGAAAATCCCGCAATCGCCGCAAATTCTCCGTGGGCGATGCGCCATGGGCTTCCATGCCAAAGCCAAAAAGGATCCAAGCGGCAACATCGTCTGTTAACCCAACGGCACCATTGAGGCGACCCAGAATATGCCCACTGCGATCTTGATTGATAATATGGGTGAGAAGGGTTGTCTTCCCACTGCCAATCTCGCCGGTGATGACCACAATCCCGCTGGTGGCGGTTAGGCCATAGACCAACATGGTGCGGGCCATTTTATGCCCCTCTGCCCAAAACATCATTTCAGGCTCAGGATAGCTGGCAAAGGGCTTACGCCGTAACTTAAAATGTGTTTCGTACATTATTCTTCCTTTGAGGCCCTAAAAATGGGGGGTTTTTAGGGCAGGATCGTGACCATGGGTCATGGCAGATTTTTGAGTGAAGAAACTTAAAGAGACGCCAACGCCTCCTCAATCTCTTCCTTAGTGGTGATTTGTGCCCCTTCGGCATATCTGTTTTGGGCGTCTATCAGAAATTCGCGGGCACTTTGGGTGTTGCCCATTTCTTTTTCAATCATGGCACGGTGGTAGAGAATATCCACATTCTCAGGCAGGCCTCTCACCGCAATCCGGCTTAGGCGCGCCGCATTTTCCACTTGGCCTGCATTAAAATACGCCCATGCCAATGTGTCAGCATAGAAAGGATTATCGGTTCCTTCAAACTGCCGCGCTATTTCCAGGGCCTCTTCATCGGCGCCGCCACGGTCGAGTAAGAGGGATGCAAGATTATTCGCCGTAATATCGTTTAAAGCGTTATCCTGTTGCAAACTGCGCAAGGTATCAATCGCGGCGGTGATATCCCTACTGTTGATATATTCGTTCGATAAAAGCGTCCGAACTTGGGTGGTGGTGGACGCATTTTCAACGCCAGTTCTCAGATAGCTCAGCGCTTCTTCTTTATTTCCCAAATCATTTTGCGCCAGATAGCTTAGGATATAAAGCTGTTCAGCATCTTGATGAGTGTTTAAACCTTCGCGGGCAGCTTCGTAGGCCCCAGCATAATCTTGGGTATTTCGCAAAGTATTGCTGAGCAAAATAATATCTGAAAGGGCAGGGTTTTCTTGAGATACCCGTCCTTGTAGCTCCTCAATCACCTCATTCACCCGGCCAAGTCCCCCTAAGGTCCGCGCACGAAGAAGGAAATATTGGTTATTATTGGGGTTCTCTTGGTAAAGAGCTTCAATCACCGGCAAGGCTTCTTCATAGGCTTCTTGACCAATCAACGACCGGGCCAGCAGTGATGTGGCGCGCTCCTCATAAATATTGATGGTTTGCAGTTGCCGCGCCGTGGCCTCTGCGGCGGCGTAGCGGCGTTGGGCAACCGCATCTTCTGCCGCTAAATAAGCGGCATCCAAATCCCCAGGGTTGGCGCGCACATAACGGGAGAGAACATCCCGGGCTTTTTCATTTCGCCCCTGACGGACCAAAAAGGCGCGATATTGGTCCACCACAGATTTTGCATGACCCACCTCATCAATGGCGCGGGCAAACTGTGTATCTGCGAAGTCGATTTGGCCAGATTGCTCATAGGCAAGGGCAAGGTAAACCATCCCCTCTGCATTGCCTGGTTCTGAATTTAAAGCCGTACGGAATAATTCGATAGCGTCTTGGCTTTGCTCTTCCATCAGCAATAATTGCCCTTTGGTAATCAGGGCACTAGGATTACTTGGGTCTTTGCCCAAAACATCCTCAGATGAGGCACTGGCCCCTTCAAAATCCCTTTGCGCAATCGCCACATCGGAAAGACCATTGAGAAGACGAATTCTCTCAGCTTCGGTAAGATCATCTTCCTCTAACAGGGCCTCATATTCGCGGCGGCACCGGTCAAGTTGTTGGGTTTGACAAAAAAATTGCGGCAGAAGGAGACGAAGCTCTCGGTTTTCGGGGTTGTCTTCGATATAGGTTTGCAGCGTTTCTTCGGCTTTATCTTGCCCAAACTCTTCTTTATCCATGGCTACCAACCGGGTGTAAACAGGGGTTGGATCAGGTAGATAGGGGAGACTTTCCTTATAAAGACGACGGGCGGTGTCAAAGTCTTTGTCTTTTAAAAGATAATAGTCGGCCAAGCGTTGGCGGAACAGACCATTATCTGGGGACTGCTCAATCAACCGCTCAAAAGTGGCAATGACTTCCTCGCGACCTTCAAATTTCTCAGCGAAAATAAGCCGTATTAAAAGCAGCTGCTCTGGGCTATCAGAGTTTTCAATCCCCTCATCAATAATGCTCATGGCCTCTTCATAGTTATCGGCACGGATCTGTCCGGCAGCTAGAAGCTGATAGAGTTCTGAGTTCTCGGGATCCTTCTCCAGGGCTGGCAACAACATTTCTGTGGCTTCATCGAGCTTATTTTCCACCACTAAGGCGCCGCCCATCACACTCATGGCAGAAATATTATTAGGCTCTTGGGCAAGCACACGGCTCGCATGTTCTTTGGCCCGCTCCACTTCGTTGGACAAAAGCATCAGGCGCGCAAAGCTGTTATTGGCATCAATATCATTTGGCCGCTGCTGCAACAGTTGGTTCAGCATACGGGATTGGCGCACCACATCATTTTCTTGCGCTGCCACTTCTGCGGCCCCTTCTAAGGCCAATTCATTGGTGGGGTTTTGGGCGAGGGCGTTGTTAAATTGGAGTTTGGCGCGCTTATAATCACCCTCTTCAAGATAGGCTTGACCACTCTCTGCGAATTTAATGGCTTTTTCTTCTTTACTTTCACAGGCCACTAAAAAGGCACTTGCGGCAAGAAGAGAAGCACTCATCAATTGACGTTTGAATGATGGGGTCATGGGGGTCGTCTCCTTTCCGCGATTTACGCGGATACCTCTGAATGTCTATTGCCTTTTGGCCCTGAAGGGGGGTCAAGGGGCGGTTGTGATTGGGCACTTGATACTGGTAATCGGTTTACGTGTAAAAGCATACGCAAATTCGTGTCTGCTGTGATGATCTCATAACGCAAATTTCGGTCCATCCACCGTCCATGCGCGATCAGCAAGAGGCCAATGGCTTTAAGGCCCAGATGAGCGTTCTGGCCTAAGGTGATCGTCAGGGGGGTGTTTTGGCTCTCCGCTGATATAAGGGCTTGTCTTAAAGGGGAGAGATCATCCTCTGGCAAGTCACCCTCAAGGATTATATGGCCAGCATTCTCAGTGATGTGGAGAGGGTGACGCGGCTTTTGCCCAAGAGCGGTCAACGCCTTTCGAACGGTCCTCGCTCTTTTGATAAAGAGGGGGAGTTTTAGGCCATCTTCAAAATACCGTTTCCAAAGGGCGGGGTCTTGCCCAATTCGCCAGAGCCATTCTGCGTGAAGGCGTTGGACCCATTTTGGGGCACGGGCCACATCGCCAGCGGCAAAATCAACCACGGCGCCCCAATGTGAGACAATTCTCGCCTTTAACTGGTGGCGATTAGCGTTAATCCAGGCTTGTCCCTTATGGGCGCCAAGGGCAATAATCAAAAGATCGGGGGCTTTGCCATTAATTTCGTCAATAAAGCTTTTAGCACTTAATGCCTGCAGGTCCCCGAACCCAGGGTTCACCCCGCCCACCGGTAGCAATCCGCCATGGTCTTGCTCTAACGCGTCTGTGGCGTTTTCAGCAGAATTTCCGCGCCCCCCGAAGAAATATGTTTTCAGGCTTATATCGTTTCTCTCTCGTAACGTTTCAAACAGATCCGCGCCGGTGACCCGACCGGGAAGAGATACCCCCATCAGGTGGGCGAGTTTGACTAAGGGGGCGCCATCGCACGTCACAAGGTCCGATCGTAAGATGTTGGCGCGAAAATCATGGTCGTCTTCGGCCATCACAAGCCAGTTGAGGTTAACGGTGGAGACCCAATAGGGAAGGGAGGACGGCTTGACTTGGGTTAAGCTATGGGCCGCCTCCTCTAAGGAGATGACATCTAAAGGGATGCCCAAAAGGCCGATCACATCGCGGTCATAGGCATGATGACCGATCTTAGGCGAAACATCAGA
>JBCCMT010000180.1:0-4665 GCA_039026195.1 Pseudomonadota bacterium
CCAAATCCTAAGAGGCATATTTGTTGAACGTCACTCATATATCCTCCCATACCCCTTTGGGAATAAAGACATCTCCCGCCATGATTTTGCGGGCTGTCCTTAAGAGAGCCGCTTCACTCACTTCGCGCTGCCCATTTTTTTGGCTAACCGTCATATCTAAATGAAAAGCCCCGGTGGGGTGTTCAATGGTAATGGTTGAGAGGCCGGGTTTATGGTCACCGCCCGCAATCTTTTCTGCGACCGAGCCTGGCAGGACCGACGCCGTGGCCACACTGACGGCACCAAAAACACCGATAGCTTCATGAACACGGTGGGGGATGAAGGTCCTTGTGGAAAGGGTTCCCCCTTCCAAGGGGGCAGAGACGAGAGTCATTTTGGGGATGGTTTTGTGGGTCACATCCCCCAAATTCATCAAGGGCCCTACGGCCAGGCGGATTTTCTCCACCTTTTGTTTCAAATCTTCATTTTGTTCAAGGTCAGCAGGCGTTTCATTTCCCTTCAGGCCAAAGTCTTCAGCAGAAAGAATAACAACAGGCATCCCATTGTCTATGCATGTTACCTCCACCCCTTCAACCATGTCACTTATATTTCCGGTGGGCAAAAGCGCGCCGCAGGTGGCCCCGGCCACATCGAGAAAGGTGATCATGATGGGGGCAGCTGTGCCGGGGACGCCGTCAATGCTTGCCTCCCCGTCATATTGAACTGTGCCTTCAGGGGTTGAAACACGAATTTTTGTCAGCGCCCCGGTATTTGTAAGATGAACCCGAAGGGTGGTCTCCTCCTCATGCGCTTCCACAAAGCCATGTTCAATGGCCCACGCCCCAACGCCAGCTAAAAGATTGCCGCAAGTTTGCCCGTCCTGCACCGTTGCTTTATCAACGCCCACCTGCAGAAATAAATAATCAATATCAGCATCCGGATGAGTGGGCGGGGAGAGAATAGCAACTTTACTTGTCAAAGGATGGGCCCCGCCTATACCATCGATTTGACGTATATCAGGGGAGCCAAGAATAGAACGCAAAACACGGTCCCGTGTCGTTTTGTCCGCTGGCAAGTCCTTTGCATGAAAGTAAATGCCTTTAGACGTTCCGCCGCGCATGAGGGTGGCTGGAATGGCGCGTTGCATCCTTGTTACTATTCCTGTTCTAGCGTGTCGACGTAACGAAGACCTTTATTCGCCAATCGTTCCCGCATATCATAAATATCAAGCCCCAGCTCCCCTTTTTCAAGGCGTGTACGAACAGCCGCTTCCCGTTCTGTTCTAGCTTGGGCCGCTTTAATGGTTGTATCAACCTCTTGGGAGGGAACAACACATACCCCATCATCATCGGCAATAATAACATCGCCTGGGTTGACGAGGGCCCCAGCGCATACAAGGGGCGTGTTGACGGAACCAAGGGTTTCTTTCACCGTTCCTTGGGCGCTGACGCATTTTGACCAAACGGGGAAATTCATCTCCCGCAAACTGCGAATGTCCCGCACGCCAGCATCGATAATAAGGGCCTTGATGCCGCGGGCTTGCATAGAAGCGGCCAACAGGTCCCCAAAATATCCCACATCAGAGACGGAGGTAGGGGCCACCACCATAATATCGCCTGGCTGGCATTGCTCCATCGCCACATGTAACATCCAATTGTCCGCAGGGGGGACGGACACAGTGACGGCGGGGCCCGCCACCACAGTTCCTTCGATCACAGGGCGCATATAAGGGGCCATCAGCCCCTTGCGGCCTTGTGCCTCGTGAATGGTGGCGACCTCAGACCCCCCTATGGCATCAATGGCGGCTTTAGAGAGGCGGGGGATATGGCGCACGACAATGCTCACTTATCATCATCTCCTTATGGTTTAAAAATTTCGTGATTCAATTTCTTGAGAACCATTTTATGTTTATTTCCAGTGAGAAAGCCAATTGAAAAATTGGTTGAGCTATAAGATTATAGTTATAGTTTAAGCTGGGGGTGACCTGCCTTAATAGAAAAATCTTATGGTGAAAGCTTATTTTCTATTTGATATCGGGAGGATATTGGAAGAAAGGTTGAAGGAAGTGGGTTATGGCCTTTTGCGCTGTTATTCGCATGGCGCTAAAAAAGCTAGTATTTTGCTGCGATGCTTTTGGGCGCCAGAGAATGCATAATATAAAATGACGAACGCTTAAGCCTGTGCTAGCCCACCCCTTATTTATACGTATGCGGCAATATCTATGGTATTCGTCAATATATCAGGAGCAGATGAAATGTTTGAGACCAGTTTATTATGTGCAGGGAAGTGGCAGCCCGCAGCAACGGGACAGACATTTGATCGTATCGGCCCTTTATCATCATCGGTATCCAGCCGGTGTGCCGCAGCCTCTATTGATGATGTGCAAGCCGTTTTGGCCGCAGCAAGCGACGCCCAACAAGAATGGGGGGCAACAGGTCCTGGGGTCCGGCGCCAGCTCCTCTTAAAGGCAGCAGATATTCTCGAAGGCTATGCCGATGAATTTGTCGACCGTATGTATGCAGAGCTTGGGGCGACGGAGGCTTGGGCGCGGTTTAATGCAAAGCTAGGGGCGGGCATGTTCCGCGAAGCTGGGGCCATGACAACGCGCATTGCGGGGGAGATCATCCCCTCAGATATGCCGGGAAGTTTGGCCATGGCGGTGCGGCAACCTGCCGGTGTATCCCTTGGCATTGCCCCGTGGAATGCCCCTGTTATTTTGGCGGCGCGGGCTATTTCGATGCCGCTCGCCTGCGGGAATGCCTCCATTTTAAAGGGATCTGAAAATTGCCCTGCGACCCATGAGCTTGTGTGCCGGGCCCTGGTGGAAGCGGGCTTACCGGACGGGGTCATCAGTTTTTTAACCAACTCCCCAGAGGATGCAGGGGAGATTGTGGGGACCATTATTGATCACCCATCTGTGGCCCGCATTAACTTTACTGGCTCAACGGAGGTGGGGCGAAAAATTGCGCTGCGGGCAGCCCATGCTTTAAAGCCAGCGCTGTTAGAGCTTGGGGGGAAAGCGCCCTTTATTGTGCTGGAAGATGCTGATCTTGATGCGGCTGTGGCGGCGGCGGCCTTTGGAACATTTATGAACCAAGGGCAGATATGTATGTCAACGGAGCGTATTATTGTTGACGAAAAAATTGCAGACACGTTTACGCAAAAACTTGCGAAAAAAGTCAGCTCCCTCCGCGCGGGGGACCCACGAAAAGAAAAAGGCATTCAGCTGGGTCCTTTAGCCAATAAGGACGCGTCGCAACGCATTGCAAAAATGATTGAAGATGCCTGCGCAAAAGGGGCTCACTTGATAACAGGCGGGGCATCAAATAGCGCGATCATGCAGCCCACCCTTATTGATGGTGTAGACCCGACCATGCGCATCTATAAAGAAGAAACTTTTGGGCCCATTGCTGGGATCATACGTGTAAAAAGTGATGAAGAAGCAATAAGTGTCGCAAACGACACTGAATATGGCCTAACAGGGGCTGTTTTTAGCCGTGATGTCAACAGAGCCATGGCGGTTGCCGAAAAAGTTGAAAGCGGCATGTGCCATATCAACGGCCCCACTGTACATGATGAGGCGCAAATGCCCTTTGGCGGTGTGAAAGAGTCTGGATATGGCCGCTTTGGGGGGCGAGCCGCCATTGATATGTTCACAAACCTTCGCTGGATCACCCTTCAACAAAAGCCAAGGCAATATCCGATTTAAGGTCGAATAATCTATATCCTATGACGGCATTCTGTAGAAAACCTATGTTTACGATTGCTGTCATATACTAAATATGTGTGAGGTTCATCCAGAGAAGAGTGACCACGCCCTAGGATCAGAATGACAAAAGCCAGCGTCCGCCCACGAAAGCAAAATTCTGCGCCGAATATACGGCATTTGCGGATATTCAGTGTTATTGTCCACCTTGGGACGGTGACGGCCGCGGCGAACGAGTTAAATATTTCTCAGCCTGCGGCAACCCAAGCCATACGCAGCTTAGAAAAAAGATTTGGGATCGCTCTATTCACCCGCGCCAAAACAGGGGTTTTCTTAACCGAGGCGGGTAAACTACTAGAAATACGGATTAATCGGGCTTTTAAATATTTGAATGATATCATGAAAGTTGGCCGTCGCTCTCGGGAGCAGCAAAATGCTTGGGGCGGGCGATCCTTAGCCATGCTGACCACGGTCCAGCTTGAGGCCTTTTTCTCTATTGTACGCCATGGCTCCGTCGCGGCGGCGGCGCGCTCAAGCGATCGGGCGCAGCCCACATTGCATCGCGCAGCAAGAGAGTTGGAGCGGGTTTTAGAAATTGATCTATTTGAACCGTCGAGCTTTGGCCTTCGCCCCACCCGGGCCGGGGAAAAAGTGGCCCGTTGTGCGGGGCTTTTTTTCCATGAACTGCTTCAAGCCGATTCAGAGATAGCAACTCTATTGGGCCGTGAAACAGGCATGACCGTCATCGGCGCAATGCCGTTGGCAAGAAGCCATATTGTCCCAAAAGCTGTGCTCACCTTCATGAAAACACATCCCCAGCACCGTGTTTCCATCTTAGAAGCGCCCTATGAAACATTGCTAACCGGAATGCGCCGTGGGGATGTGGATTTTCTAGTCGGTGCCATGAGAGATGTGAATGATACTAAAGATGTGTTAGAACAGCATCTTTTCAATGACAGCTTATCTATCCTGATGCGCCC
>JBCCMT010000181.1:0-4651 GCA_039026195.1 Pseudomonadota bacterium
TCAGCAAGGGTTGATTTCTCTTCCCGTTCTGCGCCATATGCGGTCTTTCATTTCACTCCCATAAGGGGATTTACGCCCATGGCCGCTTTTACCACTGAAAAAGTGCTGTCCGTTCAGCACTATACCGATCGCCTCTTTCGTTTTCGCACCACCCGCCCCCAGGCGTTGCGCTTTCGCTCAGGTGAGTTTGTGATGATTGGCATGGCGGGGGAACAAAAACCTGTTTTGCGCGCCTATTCTGTGGCCAGCCCCGCTTGGGATGAAGAGCTTGAATTTTTCTCCATCAAAGTGGAGGACGGCCCCCTAACCTCCAAGCTACAAAAAATTCAGCCTGGGGATGAGTTGCTGATTGGGAAAAAACCCACCGGCACTCTGGTGCTGGATGCCCTTGTTCCAGGAAAACGGCTTTATATGTTCTCCACCGGCACAGGCTTTGCCCCCTTTGCTAGCCTGCTGCGGGAACCTGAAACCTATGAGAAGTTCGATGAAGTCATCATTACCCACACTTGTCGGTTAAATAGTGAACTTGAATATTCTCGCGAAATTGTTGATGGGCTGGCGGAAGACCCCCTTGTGGGGGAAGAGGCCCCGGGAAAGGTTCGTTACGTTTCCTCCTGCACACGGGAAGATCACACCGTGCAAGGAAGAATAACAACCCTTATCGATACGGGCGAGCTTTTCAAGCATCTCGATGTGCCGCCGCTCAATAAAGAAACGGACCGGGTCATGATTTGCGGGTCCATGGAGATGATCCAAGACACGAAGGATCGGTGTATTGCCGCCGGTTTGACGGAGGGGTCGAATAACAAACCCTCTGAGTTTGTCGTGGAAAAAGCGTTCGCGGGATAGGCTTTGTCCTACAGGCTGTCGCCTTTATGACTTAAATGCCATTTTATGCGAGTTCACGAAATCTAACTGTACGATAGTCAGAAACATAGGTGTCATCTTGCACTCTGAATTAGAGTAACGCATGAAGAACTATGTCGATGCCAAATGCTATGTCTCCCCCTCCGCCGCCCCTTGATGATGGGGCCCACAGGCGCACTTGGCCTGCCATTTGGCGGGGGATGAAAAAGCGCTGTCCCCGGTGTGGGAAGGGTCACCTTTTCAACGGCTACACCAAAGTTGCAGAAAGCTGCCCCATATGTGGTCAAGATTTCACTGGCCAACGGGCAGATGACGCCCCGCCTTACATCACCATGATGATTGTCGGCCACGCGCTCGCCATTCCCATTGTGGAAGTAAAACGCCACCTCGATCCGCCTTTAGGGCTTCAACTTCTCCTTTGGATGAGCTTGGCGACGGTGATGACCCTTACGTTACTGCCCATCGCCAAGGGCGCACTGATTGGACTGCAATGGGCCCAGCGGATGCACGGCTTTGGCCCAGATGATGACCCTGAGATCAGTTTACGACCATGAAGGCACCCCCTTCCGGTGATAAGCACGCCCCCTATTCAATAGCCGGTGTGGTCGCAGCGATTGCCGCAATTATGATTGCCGCCACTGGCCTTGGTCATTCTCTTCCTTTATTCTCTATACTGCTTAAAAATTATGGAGTGAGCGATAGTCTTATTGGGTTGAATACGGCAATGTATGCGTTGGGGTTCACAGCCCTCGCCCCATTCTTCCCCCGTATCATCATCGCCCTTGGGCTAAAGCCCTTTATTTTCATCTGTGTTACCCTGATGGTGGTCAGCTATGGGGCTATTTATCTTGCGGGCGATACCATTTGGCTCTGGTATCCGATCCGTGCGGTCTATGGCTTTGCCGTAGCGGGTATTTTTGTGGGGTCTGAAATTTGGGTGAATAAGCTCGCCCCCCCTCATATTCGTGGACAAATCATTGGAATTTACACCACCTTTGTAGCCTTAGGCTTGGCATTAGGGCCCTTGCTGGTAGATCTTTATGGGTATAACGGGCTGTTGCCCTTCGCCATCGGTATGGGTATTTTTGCCCTTGCGGCTCTCCCCATTTGCTTTGTGAAGGCCCCCAAACCCTCCCCCCAACATTCAGCCAAGGGATTTTTCAAGTTTATCCCAAAGGCCCCCGCCACCTTTCTCAGCGCCGCCATATTTGCAGCCGTCGAGTCAGCGATTTTGGTTTTTCTCCCGATTTTGGCCATTGAAAAGGGGTGGGGCGCTGAGATTGGCGCCAGAAGTATCAGTGTATACGGATTTGGCATGTTGGCGATGCAGTATTTAATCGGCCGCTTTGCAGATCGCACAGGCCATAACCGAACCCTCACCTTTTGCGCGGTGGGCTGTCTGGTGATGAGTATTATTTTTTGCACGCTAAATGATACGCCCTTCACCTTGTTTCCCATCCTCTTTTTATGGGGAGGGCTATTGGCAGGACTATACACAGTCGGCTTGACCATTGTTGGCGCGCGTTTTGATGAAAATGATATCACCGCCACCAACACAGGTCTGGTGTTCACCTTTGGCGTGGGGGCCGTTTTGGGTCCTTTATCAGCGGGGTTGGTGCGCCAATGGACTGGACCAGACGGCTTAAGCCTGTTTTTAATTCTTCTTCTTGGCCTTTATGCCGTGATGGTTTGGCAGCGACGCCACAAAACTCTCCCCTAAAGCGTCGCCGCATCAATCGGAATCGGCACGACGCTTCCACGTTCTTGTTTTTACGCGTTTCCGAAGGTTGAACCGCACACACCCCGGATCGGGGTCCGGGACAAGCTTCGCCTGGAAACGCTTTAATCCCTTGACAGCACCGCTACCGCCGTTATTGTGCATTTTTTTGAATTCACCCCCAACAGTTTCGGGATTAAACCGATGGCCAAGCCAACCACTATTAAAATTCGCCTGAACTCCACGGCTGATACAGGTTACTTTTATGTGACTAAGAAAAATACGCGGAACATGACTGAAAAAATGGTCGTGCGGAAATATGACCCTGTCATTAAAAAGCATGTCGAGTTTAAAGAAGGCAAAATTAAGTAACATTGCCTCCCCAATGGTTTTTAAAGGGCGCTTCTTTTCAAGAAAGGCGCCCTTTTTGTGTTTATGCGTTCCACCGTTGGGCCGCTTTTGCCACGCGCGCGCCATAGCCAAAGGCCGTATCGATATCCCCCTTTGGCGGATTGCCTTCTTCGGCGGGCGCATTTTCCGATTGCGCCATCGGCCCAAGATAGCCACCAAGGCGGTTAATCGCGTCTTCTGCGGCACCTTCATAACCAGGGTCTGCCGCTTGGTTATTTTCCCCTAAGCTTACCCAAATCATCCCATGCTGCGCAGCAAGAACCGCAAACTGAGTGAGGGTGGACAGCTTATCCCCAGAGGCGGAGCCTGAATTGGTAAATCCGCCCGCAATTTTATCTTTCCACTTGCTTTGAAACCAGGGTTTTGAAGTGGCATCCATAAAGCTTTTCATGGGGCCAGAGGCGGAGCCCATATAGGTGGGCGCCCCGAAGATGATGGCATCTGCATCCTCTAAGCTTTCAATATTCTCTTCCGCCTCTTTTGCTGTGTGGAAGCGGACTTCAACGCCCTCAACGGAGGCGGCCCCCTCCTTCACCGCTTCGGCTTGTCGTTTTGTGTGGCCGTAGCCTGAATGATAAACAATTGCGACGGTGGTCATGAGATATCTCCTAATCAATTGAACTCTTATGAATCTAAGCTGCAAATGTAGGGAGACAAACAGGGCCCACGGCAAAAGCTCTTTGCGGGAAAAACAAAAGCGTGGATTGAAGTCTAAAGCATTTCCAGGCCAAGCCTGCCCCGGACCCCGATCCGGGGTGTGCGCGGTTGGCCGTCCAGAAATGCGAAAAAACAAAGACTTAAAGCGTCTCCGCGATTTCAATTGAAGCGGAGACGATTTAGTAGTTCGATTCTAACGAATAGAACCACTAGAGTCTTTTTTGATGCATCAATTTATCGAAACATTTGAATGACTTATAGCCAATCGCAAATGAATGTTAGGAATTCAAATGTTTCGGTTGATCCACTAGGGCGCCCGCCGCTAAACGAAGGCTTATGAAATCAGCAATCATTGTTTTCCCCGCTTCAAATTGTGACCGCGACGCGAAAGTGGCCTTAGAGCAAATCACCGGCAGCGCCCCCCGAATGGTCTGGCACGCTGATGCCGACCTGCCGGAGGTGGATATGATCGTTCTGCCTGGCGGCTTTTCTTACGGAGACTATTTACGCTCCGGCGCCATGGCCTCCCGTTCCCCCATCATGAAACAAGTGATTGAGCGGGCGAAAGCGGGGGTCCCAACTTTAGGAATTTGCAACGGCTTTCAGGTCTTGACGGAAGCTGAGTTGTTGCCCGGCGCGCTGTTACGGAACCAGGACATTGCTTTTATCTGCGGTACCAAAACATTACGGGTAGAGAATACAGATAGTCCGTTTACGAAGGGGTATGAGAAGGGCGCTTATGTCCGCTTCCCCGTGGCCCACCATGATGGCAATTACACCGCCGATGAAGAAACCCTTGACCGGCTTGAGGGGGAAGGCCGGGTTGCCTTCCGCTATGTTGACCAGGTGAATGGCTCAGCGCGGAATATCGCTGGGGTGCTGAACGACAGCGGCAATGTGCTCGGCCTGATGCCCCACCCTGAGCGGGTCATCTCCCCCCTCCTTGGCGGGGAAGATGGGGTACGGTTCTTCCGGGTGCTGATGGAGGCGGTGGGATGA
>JBCCMT010000182.1:0-4634 GCA_039026195.1 Pseudomonadota bacterium
CAGGAAAGCGGCGGGCCCAGGTTGTTTGGACCGCAGAGGGCGGACAAATAATGATCTTCCCGGCAAAGTCCTGTTTGCTGCCCGCCTCATCTTTAAGGGTTGCGGGCCGCAATTCCCCCAAAGCCACCCCATGTCGTTCATAAAGGTCACACAGGGCCTTCATGGCCCCATGGATATAGATAGGATCCGTATACCCCTCTTCCCGAAGGTGGCAGATAATGCGCTGTGCTTTCCCCAAGGCATAGGCCCCCACCAAATGCGCCCGCTCTGGAAATTGCTTTAGCGATGTGATCAGCTTACGCACCTCCCCAGCGGTATCAGGATGGGTAAAGACGGGGAGGGCAAAGGTCGCCTCTGAGATAAAAACATCGCACTCTACCACTTCAAAGGGGGCACATGTGGGGTCACGGCGTCGCTTATAATCCCCGGTACAGACCATCCTTAGGCCCCCATATTCAATCACCGCTTGGGCCGAGCCTAACACATGGCCCGCGGCGGCAAGGCGGACGGTCACACCGTTGACATTCACTTCCTCTTTTAAGGGCAGGGCTTGACGCTCATCGGTAAACGCCTCTCCATAGCGGGTCGACATAATATCAATGGTTTCAGGGGTCGCCAGCACGGCCCCATGGCCCGCCCGGGCATGGTCCGCATGGCCATGGGTGATCACCGCGCGGTCCACGGGGGCCACGGGGTCAATATAAAAATCCCCTGGCGGGCAATAAAGCCCCTCTGGCCTTGGGTGCAAAAGCTGTTCAGGTTGCATTCCTATTATATAGATCAAATCAACCCTCAGAAAACTTATCCCCACGCGGTTTTTTGGCCGTAATGTGGTCCTCCCAATTCAAGTGAGACTTCGGAGGCCCCCTTTGGAAAAGTCCGACCGCCTATCTTTATCTTATGTGATGGCTGCGCAGAGCCAAAAGCATGTCACTGTGAATGAAACCACCCGTGCCCTTGACGCGCTGGTTCACATGACGGTTCTTTCCCAAGGGGTTTCTGCCCAGCCGGCAAGCCCGACGCCGGGGGATGGCTATATCCTTCCCACCGGCAAAACCGGCGCCAATTGGGCGGTGATGGCCGACAATGCGGTGACTATTTTTCAAGACAATGCGTGGACAGAATACCCTCCCACAGTGGGGATGACCGTTTATGTTGCTGATGAGGCGGCTCACGTGGTTTGGGACGGGTCAGCTTGGGCTGATATGGCTACAGGGGGCGGAGGCGGCCCCACCACGCAAACGCCTCAACTGGGGGTGAATACCAGTGCCGATGCCACCAACAAGGTGGCCGTGAAGTCCGACGCGGTCCTGCATAGCCATGATGACGTGACCCCTGGCACAGGGGATGTGCGGCATGTTTTAAATAAATCTGCAGTGGGAAATACAGCTTCCCATCTTTTCCAAACAGGGTTCTCAGCCCGGGCTGAGTTTGGCCTGACGGGAACGGATGAATTTACCATTAAAGTCAGCCCCGATGGCAGTACCTTTTTTGATGCTATTGTGATTGATCAGACCACGGGGGAGGTCAGCTTTCCGAACACCACCATCACCACAGGCGGCAGTAATGGCGGTAATAATGGGGGCGGCGGCACGCCTCCTGATTTCTCCCCCGATGAATTAACGGGCCTAATGGCCTGGTTTGACCCCGATGATGCCACTACTCTTACCCTGAATGGCAATGCGGTCAGCCAGATGGACGATAAAAGCGGCAATGATGCCCATGCGGTTCAAGCTACCGGGGCCAGTCAACCGCAATTGGCTGCAAGTGCTATCGGCAGCCGATCCGCCCTTGCCTTTACGGGGACAGAGTTTGTGGAAAGTAATTCCTTATCCTCCGTATTTGGCGGAAATGATACACCCTTTTCTTTGCATATGGTGATACGGGCTGACCAAACCTCGAAAATCCAAATTTGTTTTTCTGCTGGGGATTCAACAAATGTAAACAGTACATATTGGGTTGGTGTGCACTCGGACGGTGATTTTCGGACTGTCAAACGAAAAGGAAGCACTGCTAGTCAGAAAACAGCCGTGATGGCCCCTTCTGATACAAACGCTCACATAATGTCGATGGTCCATGATGGTCTTGGGATGACGGTTTGGTATGATGGGGTTAAAGTTGTCGAGAATGTCGACTTCGATGTGAGTAATTTATCCATTGATCGGGTAGCCTTAGGAACTTGGGTACGGACGAATGAAAGCTTTGATTTTGAGGGAAAAATAGGTGAAGTCTTTGCCTATAATCGTACCAACACAGATGAAGAAATAAAACAGATCCAGGCCTATCTTGGCGCAAAATGGATCAACCTTCCGCAGGAAGCGGATTTAGTCCTGGCCCTTGGTCAATCTAATATGCAAGGTGTCGGAAACGCGGCGCAAAGCCCTATCTTGCTTGGCGGGGTGGGATATCACTTCAATAACCAATCTGCTTACGAAGTGATGCGTGACCCTGTGGGCGATGCGAATACAGGTGGTTGTTTACCTAGCTTTGCCGCTCGTTGGCATCAGCAGACAGGGCGTACGGTCCTTGCTATTGAGGCAGCGGAAGGGGGCAGTGCCCTGTTACCTGCTGCCCAATCCGGTAATGGCAATTGGGACAAAATATCGGGCAGTCTTTATGGCTCAGCCACCACGGCAGCCAATGCCGCCATTGCGGCGGTACAGACGGACACGATTTTCACCTTAACTGGCCAATATGTTTTGTGGGGGCAGGGGGAGCGGGATAGCCAAGCCCTGCACAGCGGTACCGCAGGGGTCAGTCAAGCCAATTACGAAACCGCCTTACAAAACTTGATCACCAATTTGGAAGTTGATTTAAGTGGCGGCCTTGATGGTTTCTTCATTTTTGAAACAGGCGCGCGCGACGATGCTGCAGCAGCGGCAGAAGAACCCTCCTGGGCGGCGATCAGGGCAGCACAGAATAATGTGGCCTCTTCTATCGCTAAAGCGCATATGGTGTTCACGAATGCGAAGAACTTCCCGAGCCAAGGGAAAATGTCTGACGCTCTTCATTACACCCAAACAGGGTATAATGAGATGGGAGACGTGGGAGCCACGAACGCAGCCGCCACATTGGGAAGTTAAGTTGAAGCATTAGGCTCCGCGGGGATAAACTTCAAGGCCACCCCATTATTACAATATCTAAGGCCCGTGGGCTGGGGCCCGTCTTTAAACACATGGCCCTGGTGGCCCCCACATCGGCGGCAGTGATATTCGGTGCGGGGATAAATAAGCTTATAGTCGGTTTTTGTATCTATGGCATTGGGGAGGGCCTCATAAAAAGAGGGCCAGCCGGTCCCAGAGTCAAACTTTGCATCCGATGAGAAAAGCGGTAATTCACAACCGGCGCATGAGTAAGTGCCCGCACGTTTTTCGTCATTAAGGGGGGATGACCCCGCCCTTTCTGTCCCTTCTGTGCGCAAGACGCGAAATTGCTCAGGGGTGAGGCGTTCTTTCCACTGATCTTCCGTAAGGCTTGCCCAATATTCTTCTGCTTCGCTCATGGTATTTTTCTCCTTCGCCTTTGATCGCGCGCTGCTGCTGATCACAAGGCCAGCTCCAAGACCGGCGGTCAGGGTGATGACCCCTTGGGTAACTCTTCGGCGGGTGATATGTTTCATGAGGAAACCTCCTTACATATTTCCTTATTCGAAGGCCGGCGAGGAAAAGTTACGCAGCCAGGGCGGGGAGGGCCAATAGCCAACCGGCGGTCACGTTTGATTTAAACAGCTTTAAGCATTTAGACCCATCATCAATATCTAGGGCGATGATTTGCCAAATAAAGTGAAGGGCGACGGGACATAAAAAGAGGAGAGTGAATATCCCGTTTTCCAAAAAGACGGCCAATCCAACAAATGCCAGGGTTACACTATAAAAAACGATGAGCCCAGCGCGGGTCGCCTGCCCTAAACGGCGGGCACTGGATTTTACGCCTATCAGCGCATCATCCTCTCGGTCTTGATGGGCATAAATCGTGTCATACCCAAGGGTCCAAGCAATACCTGCAAGATAATATAGAAAAACAGGCAAAGAGAGACCCCCGCTGACAGCGGCGGCCCCGACTAGAACGCCCCAGTTAAAGGTGATGCCGAGCCAGGCCTGGGGCCACCAAGTGATCCGCTTCATAAAGGGGTAGGCCGCCACCAGGAGGAGAGAGCCAAGGCCTATGCCAATGGCAAGGGGGTGGAGCTGCACCAATACCCAAAGCCCCCCCAGGCAAAGAATGACGAGAAGTCTGCAGGCTTGGCGCAGACCAAGTTCACCTGACGCAAGAGGACGGCTCGCCGTCCGGCTGACCTTTGCATCAATATCGCGGTCGACAATATCATTATAAATGCATCCTGCGGACCGCATGACAAATGCGCCTAATAAGAACAGTCCCAATAATGTGTAGATTTCTTTTGCATGTGTCCCGTCTGGCCGGGCGATCAAAACGCCCCAAACGCAAGGCAAGAATAATAGCCATGTGCCGACGGGCTTATCCATGCGCATGATCTGCAAGTAAAGTCGAAGTTGTTGCAGGAATACATTCATGAAGTGGGGGCGGGGCTTTATAGTCAATTGGTCTAGGGCTTGTTGAGTATCATCGCGTGACACTGGTTCGAGACCAAAATCATGGATCGTTTAGGAGAAAAC
>JBCCMT010000183.1:0-4630 GCA_039026195.1 Pseudomonadota bacterium
GGGGACCGGATCCAAGTCATCTCTGGGGTTCTGCATGTGAATGGCGAACGGGTGCAGCGGGAGTTATTGGCGGATGCAGAGCTTAATTGTGTGAACCCATCCCCGGCGGCACGGGTCTATCGCGAAACCCTTCCGGGGGGGCCGTCTTACATCATTCAGGAATGCCGCGGCGATTATCATGACAATGACAATACCCCCGCCTTTACGGTACCGGAGGGGCATTTTTTCCTGATGGGCGATAACCGCGATAATTCCTCAGACAGCCGAACGCCCATGGTGGGCTTTGTGCCCAAAGATCAAATTGTGGGGAAAGCCACACGCGTGGCCTTCTCCGTCGATGGGGAGCGCGCCCGCATTTGGCAGGTGTGGAATTGGCCCTTGGCCATACGATATGGACGGGTCTTCGATGGCGTCGAATGAGCTATTGGTTGCCAATAGCCCCGCGGCCAAGGTCGTGGAGGATGCCCTTGGTCATCAGTTTCAAAATCGCTCCCTGTTCGAGCGGGCTCTAACCCATGCCAGTGTCTCCGGCCAGGGGACGGGCATACGTGACCTTGAACGGCTTGAATTTCTCGGAGACCGTGTCTTAGGATTAATGACCGCAGAAGCCCTTTGGCGCACATATCCTGATATGACAGAGGGGGAGTTAGCCCCGCGCCTTAATGCCATGGTCCGTAAGGAAACGTGCGCCCAAGCTGCAGAATTTTGGCAGGTGGGCCCCGCGCTCCGCCTCTCCATCGGGGAGGATCGCACCGGTGGCCGCAAAAAAGCCGCGATCTTAGGCGATGTCTGTGAAGCGCTTTTGGGTGCCCTTTACATTGATGGCGGGCTGCCTGCAGCAAAAGAGGCCTTTAATCGTTTTTGGGGCGACCGGCTTGATATATTGGTGGCACAACATGAAGACGCAAAAACAACGCTTCAAGAATGGGCACAACGCCAAGGGTATGGCACCCCCCGGTATGAAGATATTCATCGGTCTGGCCCCGACCATGCGCCCGCCTTCACCGTGGAAGTGATATTGAATAAGCTCAATGCTGAGCAGGCCATAGGCACCAGCAAACGCGATGCGCAAATGAAGGCAGCGGAAAAAATACTCCTCCGCGAAGGGGTGTGGAAGGTGACGAAAAATGACCAGTGATGTCTCCCCCCCTTCCTCCTTCTCAGCTTCAGAGGATACCCATTGCGGGATCGTTTCTGTTTTAGGGGCGCCGAACGCAGGCAAATCCACCTTTGTGAACCATATGGTGGGGGCGAAAGTGTCCATTGTGACCCATAAGGTACAAACCACGCGGTCCAGGGTTCGCGGGGTGGCGTTAGAGGGGAACACCCAAATTATTTATATCGATACCCCAGGTATTTTTGCCCCCCGCCGCACGCTGGACCGCGCCATGGTGGCCGCTGCGTGGGAGGGGACCGAAGGGGCAGATTTTTTATTGCTGTTGGTGGATGCCCCGGCCTATCTTGCCAATGTGAATGAGGAGCCCGATGCAGCGGCCCGCCGGTCGGCAGAGGATACCGACCGTATCATTGAGGGGCTCAAAGAAGAGGGCAAGAAAGCCATTTTGGTGCTGAACAAAATCGATAGGATGCCCCGTGGTCCTCTATTGGCTCTTTCAGAGATGTTGAACAAAGAAGGTATTTTCGAAGAAACCTTTATGATTTCTGCGAAAAAAGGGTATGGCGTTGATACGCTGAAGGCGTATCTTATCGAAAAAATGCCGAAGGGACCCTTTCTCTACCCTGAAGATCAATTGTCTGATATTTCCGACCGGCTGATGGCGGCGGAGGTCACCCGAGAGAAACTTTTCTTACGGCTTCATCAAGAGCTACCCTATAGCCTTACCGTTGAAACAGAAGTTTGGGAACGGACAAAAAAGGGGGAGCTTCGCCTTGAGCAAACCATTTATGTTCAACGGGAAGGTCAACGGGCCCTTGTTTTAGGCCAAAAGGGCAAAACCATCAGCGCCGTTGGCAAAGCCTCCCGCGAAGAGCTGATGAAAATATTTGGTGAGCCTGTGCATCTCTTCTTGTTTGTCAAAGTGCGCGAAAATTGGATGTCCGATGCGGAACGCTATCGCAGCATGGGGCTCGCCGGTTTGCCCCAATCTTCCGCTTAAGATGGAGTGGGTGGACGAGGGCATTATCCTTGCGGCCCAAGCCCATGGAGAAAATCATTCCGTTCTCACCCTATTCACGAAAGAGCATGGAGCTGCGAAGGGCCTTGTTTATGGGGGGCAAGGGCGAACGAAGGGCTCAATCTTACAAGCCGGAAATGGAGCAAAAGTCACATGGCGGGCCCGTCAAGAACAGGCTTTGGGCCATTTTGACATTGAATTAACAGAGGCGCGCGCCGGCTTAGCGTTACTTGAGCGCAAAACATTGCTGGGGTTATCAGCGGTGACAGATATTCTCTATAAAACGCTTCCCGAAGGGCAGGCTTATCCATCGCTCTACACGGCCACCACAGCGCTACTGACGCATCTTGAGGCGCAAGATATATGGCCCATTCTTTTGCTTAAATGGGAGATCGGCCTTTTGGAAACCTTAGGGTTTGGGTTGACCCTAGACCGCTGTGTGGCCACGGGGCGTCTGTTAGAAGATGGGGCTGAATTAAGTTTTATTTCCCCCAAATCTGGCGGGGCTGTGTCTTTTGATGCCGGCCTTCCTTACAAAGATAAACTTCTTCCTCTACCGGGGTTTTTGCTAGATTTGGCAGAGCCAACCTTTGAAGATGTGAAACTTGCCTTTCACACCACGGGGTATTTCCTCACCGAACGGCTTTTAGCGCCAGTTGATAAGAGGCTGCCCGACGCAAGGGAGCGTTATATTAACCAATTACCATAAGAGGGGCCTTTTTTTCGTAACCTTTGCTTGCTATATATGTAATGTTGCTTCGGCATCTATGGCGATAAATGGCGCTCATAATAAGCGGCCCGGACCCGGGGGCGGTACCCGGCGGCTCCACCAAAGTGCTCAAGGTAGAATAAAGTTGAGCATTTTGGCGGGGCCGACATAGCATCGACGGACGTGTAAAAGTTCTGCTTTCGCTCGGATGGTCTCCGATATTGGACCGTTTAGAATAGTTGCAAATGACAACTCTTCGGAAGGTTATGCTCTCGCTGCGTAACGCAGTGCGGGACAACCGCTTTTAAGCCCTTATCCCTTTCCCGGATAAGGCGGGGTCCCGGTGAACCTGGCAACAGAATCACCGACTCTCCTTTGTCACGCTATCGCTTCGCTACTTGAGCGTGGGTTTTTTGCGCTACCACTTCGTTATTTGAGCACTTTTCTTTCGCACTATCATTTCATTACTTGAGTGTGGGTTTTTGTGCTACCACTTCGTTATTTGAGCACACTTTTATTGTGCTATCACTTCGTTACTTGAGCACAGTAATCTCTCTGCTCATCCCCGTGGAAGCGGTGATCTCCCTCAATATCACCAAGGCATGAATTGCAAAAGATCCTGGCCACCCGCTTAGCTACTTAAGCGCATCTGCTCAGAGCGAGATCCAAGCCTCTTTCGACTGACTTTCATAAAGCGCGAGCAAAGCTCTCACCCCTGCAAGGCCTTCGTCAATCCCCGCGGGCACCTCTCGCTTACCTTGGATAGTGTCGACAAAGGCCTGCATTTGATAAAAGAAATGGTTCGCTTCGGCGGCGGTGGGGAGGGCGATTTCCCGAAGGCCGTCTTGATCATGGATGAAAAGCTTATAGCCATAGTGAAACACCCGCAAAGCCCCCTTGCTGCCGTGGATGCGGAAAGAGGGCGCACCGGCGGCCCATTCGCCAATATGCCCCCCGAACCCTTCACCTGTGATCCAATCTTGGCCCCCACTAAAAATCCCTTCATAGGGCAGGTCTGAGCTATAGGTGGCTTCGTCATAGGTCAAAATACCAAGGGCGCCGTTTTTGAGCCGAAGCATCGCGGTTTCAGGGGTGGGGGCTTCGCCACTGATATTCCCAAGGCCACTGACCTTGGCGATGGGGCTGCCCACAATCCAAGGAATAATATCGAGGAAATGGACGCCATGATCACATAGCCCCATCATCCCGCCGCCAGGGCCGCCTTTGGGGTAGTGGACAAACCCTGCGGCCCTAAACCCTTCAAGACCCGCGCCTGTTACAAGTTGCTCTGTAATAAGACGAATATCCCCAAGCTGGCCACTTTGAACGATCTCTCTTGCCTTTTGAACGGCTGGTAAAAAACGATAGGAGGACGCATACTGAAAAACGGTATCAGAAGTGGCGCACGCTTTTTGGATGGCAAGCCCATCCTCTAAGGAGATGGCCAACGGCTTTTCACACATTACATGAATGCCCTCATCCATCAGCTCAAGGGCAATATCCTTATGGGTACTTGCCGGCGTTAAAATGCAAGCCGCATCGGGCCGATGATGGTCTAACATCTCTTTTATACTTTGAAATGCAGGGATGTTCAGTTTTTCAGAGATCTGAACCCGGCGCGCCTCAACCGGCTCCACCAAGGTTGAAATGGTTGCGCCCTCAAGCTTTCCTTGCGCTTGAAGATGCGCATGGGCCACTTCCCCAAGTCCGATGGCAGCGATATTAATGGTTTTTCCCATGGGTGTGGCCTTGTATAACGATTGAAAAAATTTTGATTAAAGTGTGA
>JBCCMT010000184.1:0-4573 GCA_039026195.1 Pseudomonadota bacterium
CCGATGGGGTAACCAATCTGAACCGGACGCCCCTCGATGTCGTTTTAAATTATATGACACCGGGGCTGAATTTGTGGAAACCTTTGCAAGATTTCCAAGCTATTTATCGCGCGCTTTGGGCGAAAAATGAGTGGGCGGAAAAGCCCCCCTCCCCGCTCCTCACTTTTTGGTGGGGGCTGTCAATCGCCCAATTGGTATTGATGGGGATTGAAAATATTGTGGGGTTGTCATGGGTGACGTCTCTTTCAAGTGTGGCAAGTTTAGTGACCGCTTTTTTGGCCTTTAGAATCCTACATCAATTTTCTCAAAAAGACCCCCATGGGAATGATCTGTCCTCAGATCGTTTATCCCCCTCTCAGCCTGTTCAAGAGAAAGCCTAACATGGCCAAACCGACCCCCCGCCCAGGGCTTACCGATATTCGTCCCTACACCCCCGGAAAAGCTAAATCTGGGGGGCGAAAAGTCTATAAACTTTCCGCCAATGAAAGTGCTTTGGGCGCAAGCCCTAAAGCCATGGCGGCGTATCACGCCGCGATGAATAGCCTGGAGCGCTACCCCGACGGGTCATCTTTGGAATTGCGGGAAATGATTGAGAAGGTCCACGGGCTGCCCACGGATAATCTTATCATCGGAGCGGGATCCGATGATATTATCACCCTGCTCATTCGGGCTTACGCGAATGAGGGCGATGAGATTTTACAGACAGAATATGGGTTCTCCTATTATGCCATCGCGGCCAAAGCAGCCCTCGTGGGCACAAGTTTTGCCCCTGAAACAGCCTATTGCGCTGATATCGAAAAAATTCTTAAAACCGTTGGTCCAAAGACAAAGATCCTTTTTCTTGCAAACCCTAATAATCCCACCGGGACAGTCTTAAACGCTACGGAGATTAGAAACCTCCGAGCAGAATTACCCCCCCACATTCTATTGGTCCTAGATGGTGCCTATGCAGAATATATGGACGATCCCAATTATACAGATGGTGCGGATTTGGTCGCAGAAACCATAGGGTCGGGAGCTGATAATATGGTGATGATGCGAACCTTTTCGAAGATATATGGCCTTGGCGGCCTGCGTGTCGGGTGGGCCTATGCGCCAACGTCTATCATTTCGATCTTAAACCGTCTCCGTAGCCCGTTTAATGTCAGTGCCCCCGGGTTAAAAGCCGCTGTAGCTGCGATGGAGGATCAAGATTTTGTCGCGCAAAACCGGGCCCATAATGCAAAAGAACGGGCTCGCATTGATATGGCTCTGAAGGGTTTAGGGTTTCAAACCATCCCAAGCCATGGGAATTTTATTCTTTTTGACGCGAAGAGCCCTGATAACGCCCAAACCCTTCTTAAAACCCTTGAGGGGGACGGCGTACTCATCCGCTCCACAGCGTCTAGCAACTTGCCCCAGCATCTTCGGGTTTCCATCGGTGATCAGCCAGCCAATTATGCTTTTTTACAAAGCCTCACCCGGGCTGTTCAAAATGCTTAGAAAGCCTTAGGGCTTGGCCTTGATAGTTAGAGGCCAGGCCTGCCCCATAGGCGGTTTCTGGTACATTGGCCAAACGTTCATAAATCAGCCTTGCGACTGTTTGACCATGTTCAATCAAGAAGGGTGCGTCATAGCCCCGCACCTCTAGCACAGCGCGACTGCCAGCCTCCATCCCAAAGCCTGGGTCAAAAAAGCCTGCATAATGCACTCGGAAGGCCCCTAATTCGGTATCAATGGGGACCATTTCAGCGGCCAAATCATGGGGGATACGCAGCTCCTCTTGACTGGCCAAAATATAAAATTCATCCGGGTCAAGGATGATAAACCCATCTTTGGGCCGATGAATAGGCTCCCAATAGGCGCTGGGGTCAAGGGCCCCCACCTTATCCACATCAATTAATCCCGCATGGCGGCGAGCACGATAGCCCACAATATTTCCCAAACTTTCCTTTAAATCCACGGACAACCGAAGCCCCTCCCCGATGGCATTATGGGGCACGGAGACAAGGGGCTCCCCCTGATGACGATCCCGCAGCTCTTGATCCGTCAACGCGCAAGGCCCCCGGCGTAACCGCAGCTGGTTCAAGCTTGAGCCCTTTCTGACAAGGATTGAAAAGGTCCGGGGGCTGATCTCCGCATAAAGGGGGCCTTCATATCCCTCCTCCACCCGCTCATAAGCGGTGCCTTTGTCTGTGACGAGACGCACAAAGACATCAATACGCCCGGTGGAGCTTTTCGGATTGGCAGAAGCAAAGACCCCTTGGGGCAGGTTCAACCCTTCTTGCAGTTTGACCACATAGACACAGCCCTTTTCCAAAACGGCCCCTTCGGTCAAATCTAACCGATGTAACCCAAGCCCTTCCTCTAGCCGCTCTTGCACCGAATGGCGCTGGCCTGGCAAGAAAGCAGCCCTAACCCGCCAAGCCACAGGGCCAAGGGTTAGATCCAAACTTGCCGGTTGAATTTGGGTGGGGGTGATCTGGGGGCCCATGGTGATCTCCCCCGCCTCAATACAGGAGGTAATTTCTTGGGCCGTAAAAACACCCATCTGATGGCTTTTCATTGACACAAGGCTCCTCTGGGGATTACGCCCCGCCAAACCCCGCGAGGGGGGAAGGTCCTCTTAGGGCCTGATGCAATAGCACTAGACCTTAGGGAGGGAGGGGATGCTATATCATTTACCCTTATTTGCGAGCATTCGTTACAAGACACCACATCTAAAGACCAGATAGAAGGAAAGACCAGGGGGTTTACGGTAGAAATAAAAGATATGACAAAGAAAAAAGATATCTCTTCTTGGGGGCCCCGCACGAAGGCGGTGCGCAGCGGCGTGAACCGCGCCTTTCAAGAAACATCTGAGGCGATGTTTCTGACCTCAGGCTATGCCTATGATAACGCAGAACAAGCCGCCGCCCGGTTCACGGGCGATGATGATGGGTTTGTCTATTCCCGTTTTTCCAACCCCACCGTGGAGATGTTTGAAAACCGCTTGGCCCAGATTGAAGGGGCCAATTGGTGCGCTGGGACGGCCAGCGGCATGGCAGCGGTCACCGCGGCGTTGCTATGTCAGCTTTCTGCAGGCGACCATATGGTGGCCAGCCGGGCCCTTTTTGGGTCCTGCCGCTATGTGGCAGAGAATTTATGCGCCCAATATGGCATCACCACCACTTTTGTAGACGGCAAAGACCTGAAGGCCTGGGAGGAAGCCGTTCGCCCTGAAACCAAAGTCTTTTTTCTCGAAACCCCCTCTAACCCAGGGTTAGAGGTCCTCGATATCGCCGCCATCGCCACGCTTTCAAAACAAGCGGACGCAAAATTGGTGATCGACAATGTCTTTGCGACCCCTGTTCTTCAACATCCGCTAGAGCTTGGAGCCGACATCATTATCTATTCTGCCACCAAACATATTGATGGGCAGGGGCGCGTGCTTGGGGGCGCAATCTTAGGCCATGATGAAGCGTGGCGAGCCGAAGTTCTCTTCCCCTACTTGCGCAACACAGGGCCCACCATGAGCGCCTTTAACGCGTGGGTTTTGGGCAAATCTTTGGAGACAATGGACCTACGGGTTCGTGCCATGGCCAAGGGGGCAGCCCAGGTGGCGGACAGTTTGTCTGATCATTTGGGGAAAAGTTTAAAGGGCATAAAATATCCCTTTAGGGATGATCATCCACAGGTGGAAATCGCCAAGCAACAGATGGAAGCAGGCGGGACCCTTATCACCATCGAATTTACCGGTGAAGCTGAGGAAGCGCAAAGCAAAGCCTTCAAATTCTTAAATAATTTAGAGCTGATCGATGTCTCAAACAATCTAGGCGATGCGAAAAGCCTCGCCACCCACCCGCGTACCACCACCCACCACCGGCTCACCGAAGAGGCGCGGTTAGAGCAAGGAGTGACCCCTGGATTGGTCCGACTTTCCATTGGACTTGAAGACCCCGAAGACTTAATTTTTGACCTTTTAAACGCATTGGGTCATGGCTGACGAAATGGACGATGTGCCAGGACAAAAAACATGCAACATCCCGAAGACAATTTCTATGAGAGCACCACCCACGGCATTCGCGTGACGGTGGCCCCCGATTTTTTAGAAGATGAATCTGAACCTTCAGAGGACCATTATGTCTGGTCCTATACAGTTCGGATCGACAATGTTTCCCAAGAGGTGGTGCGATTGCGCAAGCGCCGGTGGCAAATTACAGACGCCACCGGCCGCACCGTCACCGTCACCGGGGATGGGGTTGTGGGGGAACAACCCGTCTTGCGCCCGGGGGATGCTTTTGAGTATACCTCCGGCTGTCCCCTCACAACGCCCTCTGGCCTGATGGTCGGCACCTATTCGATGGAGACAGAAAGCGGTGAAGCCTTTGAAGCGGCTATTCCGGCCTTCTCTTTGGATAGTCCCCATGATTGGCAGCGCCCGAATTAACCCCTCCCTCTCCTTTCCTTTAAAGGGCTTTTCATGATTGATTTTCGCCCGGTTCTGTTAGTGGTGGGTATCTTTGTTACCGTTTTTGGGGGGCTGATGCTGATCCCCATGGCGGTGGATCTTTTCAAATCAGACCAGAATTGGATTGCCTTTGGCACTTCAAGC
>JBCCMT010000185.1:0-4551 GCA_039026195.1 Pseudomonadota bacterium
AGCCATAGGGCTGGCCCCTTGGCTAAAATCTGGCGGCTGCCAGCAATTAGCAACCCGCCCACGGCCCCCACCGATGCGGCCTCCGTGGGGGTGGCCTTACCGGTTAAAATGGCCCCCAACACAGCGATGATCAGTAAGAGGGGGGCGGGCAACGTGCATAAGGCGGCTTTGATGGCTTCATCAAGCTTGTATCGATCTTCAGGCGGGACAGCGGGCGATTGGCTGCCCCGAAAAAGGGCGATGCCTGATAAATAGAGAATATAGATACCCACAAGTAATAGGCCGGGAATTAAGGCCCCAGCAAAAAGATCGCCTACGGAGACCGTTTCTGGCGCGAAAATGCCTTGTTGAAGTTGAGATTCTTGATAGGCATTCGATATCACATCCCCAAGTAAGATGAGCACGATGGAAGGGGGGATGATCTGCCCTAAGGTACCCGCCGCTGCAATGGTACCCGAGGCGAGGGAGGGGTCATATCCTCGTCGTAACATGGTGGGGAGGGAGAGAAGCCCCATGGTCACCACAGTGGCCCCGACAATCCCCGTTGAGGCCGCCAAGAGGGCCCCCACCACCATCACAGAAAGGCCGAGCCCCCCGCGAATACCGCCAAAGAGACGTGCCATGGTGTCCAACAACTCTTCGGCAATTTTAGATCGTTCAAGGATGACCCCCATCAGGATAAACATCGGCACGGCGAGAAGAACAGTGTTATTTACGATGCCAAAAATACGAATGGGAAAGGGGTCTGCAATAAAAGACGGGTCAAAAGCGCCAATCGCTAATCCCAATACACCATAAAAAAGCGCGACCCCGCCTAGGGTAAACGCCGCTGGAAACCCCGCCAACAACAGCACACATAGGGTGATGACCATGGCAATATCCAGCCAGGTGGCACAAGCGCATAAGCATAAAATGATATCATCTAACATGACTCAAATGCCCCTCTCTTTTTTTAAAAGAGCCACCATTTGCGTGGCGCGCACAAAGCCTGCGAGCGCTAACAAAACCCCAAAGGTTGGAATCATTGTTTTCAACAGATAGACGGCGTGAATACCTGAAGGTTCGCTTGATCGTTCTAACGTGGACCAGCTTTGCAAAACATAAGGGGCGGCAGCAGTTATAATCAGCCCGCAAACAGGAAAGACAAAAAGATAGAGGCCAACTAAATCAATAAGAGCCTGGGTTTTAGGGCTCCATCGCGCATAGAATACATCAACTCTCACATGCGCATTGGCAAGCAACACAGCACCGCCCGCGAGTAAAAAGCTGAGGGCGAAAAAGTAAATTGCACTTTCTTGAAGCCAAATGAAACTGACCCCGAAGATATTTCGCCCCACAAGGGAGGTGAGCTGAACAAGGACGATCGCCAAACAGGCCAGCGCAGAAATCGTAAAGGCCCCATTGACGACATATTGAAAGCCACGCGACATCTTCATGGTAAAGCGATCTAAAATCCGCCATAGAGATAATAAGGGGAGACAGCAGAGGAGGGCAAAAATGCCCAAGAGAAAATACAGGGTCATCTGGTTTCACCCTAAATCAAGCAGTGTACGGCGCGCCTTTAAATAGGCCTCGTCTGAGATTCGGTTCCAATCAGATGCCTCCTTAAGGGATGTGCGGTAGCTGTCATAAATTCGTTTTGAAAGATCATCTGTCTGTGCAATTTCATCCAGCACAACGCTCGTATTTTTCGCAAGCTCCTGCAGGATAACCTCTGGCATCTCCCGTAACTCAACATTATGCTCTTCCAGCAGAACTTTGAGGGCGCGCCCATTTCGAGCGGCATAATTAGCCAAATTGAGATGATTTGAAGCACGAGCCGCATTTTGGATGATTGATTTTTCTTGCACGGTCATGTCGTTCCACACATCTAAATTGGTGCCTAAGGACAATTGCGCGCCGGGTTCATGAAAGCCGGGCCAGTAATAATATTTTGCCTCTCGATAAAAGCCAAAGGCAATATCATTCCATGGCCCCACCCATTCGGTGGCATCAATCGCCCCTGATTGCAGGGCTTGGTAAAGCTCTCCCCCCGGTACATTCACCGCCGCAGCACCAGATCGACGGATCACTTCCCCTGCAATGCCAGGCATACGGATCTTCAGTCCCCGTAAATCATCCAATGTGTTAATCTCTTTTTTAAACCAGCCCCCCAATTGATGACCGGTATTCCCTGCCATCAAAGGTTTAATATTAAAAGACGCGGCCAATTCATCCCACAGCTCTTGACCGCCGCCCACTTCAATCCAAGCCATATATTCAATTGCCGTCATCCCAAAGGGGACAGCTGTGAAAAAGGGATATGCCCGTGACTTGCCCGTCCAATAATATTCTGCCCCATGATAAAAATCAGCACTCCCCCCAGAAACGGCATCAAAGCTGTCAAAAGCACCCACCAATTCGTTGGCGGCATATACTTTGACACGTAATGCGCCCCCGGACATTTCGGTGATGAATTGAGCCGTCTGTTTCGCGGCATCCCCTAGCCCGGGAAAATCTTTTGGCCAGGTGGTGACCATTTTCAACTCACGGGATCTAATACCCGAGCTTGAAGCGGTGGCGATGCTGGCTTCACCGCATCGTTCAGCACAGTCACAACCCGCTAAGACCGCTGTGGAGCCAAGGGCGCCCGTTTTTAAAAATGCACGCCGGTTGAGTGTCATGGCAAGTTTTCCCAAATTTATAATGGCTTATTTACGCTGATGAATAGCAGATTATGCTTCTTATCGTCTAGGGTATAGGGAAAACATTGTGTGTTTGGAGAATTTCAGTTTAAATTGAGGATTTCACTGCGACAAAAATAGAATATCCCTAAAGGAAGATCATTTATGTATAGATTTTGGAGCTTATCTCTTATCTTCATCGTTAGTTTTCTTCTATTGGCTTGTGGCGGAGAAGATACGGTCGCGTCAACATCGACTTTAACCCAAAATAAAGAGGACAGACCTTCTTACCTTGAGCTTTATTTGCGCGACAAAAAACAGACCTCTAAAACGCCGCCTTTAAGACTGGAAGATGAATGGACAGCGCTTTTGGCCTGTCCTGCTGGAATATTCCCTTTACAGATGAAAATTGAAAGTCAAAAAAGCGGTCTTTTAACAGGGGTACTTGCTATTGATCCCGCGATTAATAATAATCGGAAGCAAAGCCCCTTTCAAAAATCATATCTCAGTCGCCCCTTTAAAGGTACCTACACAGCTTCAACCCAACTGATAGAAGTGATCGCAGATGCCGAAAATCAGCCAGAACAAAGTGGACATCATTATAAGGTGATATTGAAGGGGAGTATTGCGCCGGATCAGAAAAATAAAATGGTTTTTGCGATAAAAGAGTATAGCGCAAATCGCGCCGGTCGGGCGTGTGGAATGAGTTATATGGCGCGTCAAAAAGATGCTACTCACGTTAAGCGCGCAAAAGAAACAATTACGACACTGATAGCTGACCGGAGTCCGGTTACCCAAACGACATGCCCCGCATCTTACCGTCAGTGGCTTGACCAAGTAACAAAGATAAAGCCTACAGAAAAAACCCGTGTTAAAATTTATCGCCTTTTAGAGGATGAGTATTTTATTCCCACCTTTGGCCGCGCCTTTCATGAAATGGATGCTGTGAGCTTGCTCGAAGCAAGCAAAGTGATCGCTGGCTCTTGCCATGTAAAAGATGACAAATCCCGCCGTTATGATCATCTTCACATCGGCAGTGCATTGCGAAGCTACAAATATTTTGCCCCAACTTATTTTAATGCCTATACAAATGAAACATTAGAGGCTTGGTTAACTTGGATCCAACAGCAGTTTGATCAAACCCCTGTTTTTTCCTCTTCTGAAGTCGCAAAAATCACCGCTCTTCCCCATTGGTTTTCTCTGTCTCGAGATGAAAGATTTTCGACCTTTTTTGAAAAAACGCGAGATCTTGTTGCAAAAGACCAATCCAGCCGTCGGGAGGAAATGTTTGTTGAACGCTTAGACGCGCTGCAAGATGATTTCAAAAGCTTGATTACGCTATATCAGACGGCACAAACCCGGGGCGATATTGACCTAGAGGTCATAGCGAAAGGTCTTGATTTTTACTGGCTTGACGCTGCAGAGCAATATGCCCTTGAGTCGGATAATGCTCGCGAGGCCATTTATATGGCTGCATTTACGCAGCAATATGGTGAAGGAGAGAGTTGTCCCAGTTATACGGGTCAAAATTGTCGGAAGATTGTTAGTCTTTTTGATAAACGTTTAGCTTTGCTCACTAAAGAATTTATAAACGAAGAGAAGGTTTCTTTCGCAACCTTAACAGATGAAAAACGAAGTTTAGATCATCTTCGGCACATTGTCAGCTATGAGAGGGAATTTCGGCAAAAATACGGAATTGTATCGGGTCATAGAAATTTTGAAGAATTTAATGCCAAGCGTGAAAAATATCGGCAGAATTTACAAAAACACTATCGACGTGACATCAAGAATGAAATTAAGGACATTCGGACTGAACCCTTACTGAATGATTTCGTCAATCACTATTTTGTCGAAGGTGATTTAGAAGAAAAAGCTTTAAAGCCCATTC
>JBCCMT010000186.1:0-4547 GCA_039026195.1 Pseudomonadota bacterium
ACTAAGTTATAGGACGATGTGGGGGAGGGGACAAATGGACAATTGGAAAGCTTTTCCCCCCGTCGCGCCGACATTGTATATTTACCGGTCATTCTTATGTGGTAAGCCTTAACCAAATTGGTGTATTTCTACTGAAAATGAGAATTTCGCCAGGGGAATCGTGGTCGATGGCGTGCATGGGCACGATATGGAAGGCGTAATGGGAAGTCGATATAATGGAAAAGGGTATGGGCCATGACACATGAACATAAACCAATGACGATTTGGTCATTTTTAAAAGGCCTCTTTAAGATTGTCATCGGGTTTTCACTGTTTATTCAGTCGCTCTTATTCTTAATCCTGTTGATTTTCGTGATCGGGATTGTGAGCACGATTTCCGTGACCCTTTCGGGAAAGGCAGATAAGGGACCTTCAATTTCTGTCCCCGAAGGCGCCGCCTTGGTCCTTAACCCAGAGGGGGTTTTGGTGGAAACCGCGCCGCCGGTTGACCCCTTTGAAGAAGCATTGGCCGGTGCCTTTGGCGGGCCTGCCACGAATGAAGTTTCGGTGCATGAGCTGGTGGCCGTGATCCGCGCCGCCAAGAATGATACACGTATTGAAGCCTTGGTTTTAGACCTTCAGGCGCTCCAGATCCCGCCCATTTTTGCCTCAAAGGCTCATTATCTTGCCTCAGAGGTTGAGGCGTTTCGCGAAAGCGGAAAACCCGTTGTCGCCATTGCAGATGCCTATACGCAGGAACAATATTTGATCGCGTCAGAAGCGAATGACATTTTAATGCATGATTTGGGTATGGTGCTGATGGATGGCTATGGCCGCTATCGAACCTATTTTAAATCTGCCCTTGACCGGCTAAAGGTGAATAGTCATATTTTCCGTGTGGGAACCTTTAAATCTGCGTTGGAGCCTTATATCCGCGATGATATGTCAGAGGCAGCCAAAACCGCAAACCAGGCCTATTTAAACGTTCTTTGGACAAATTATACCAATGCTATTGACGCGAATCGCGGCTTAGCACCGGGGAGTTCGAAACGTTTGGTCAACACAACGGTGGAAAGAATTGTGGCCGCCGGCGGGAATACAGGGCAAGCGGCCCTTCAGGCGGGCTTTGTCGATCAGCTTATGGCGCGGGCAGAGCAAATTCAGTTCATTACCAATATTGTGGGCCCAGCTAAAGACGACAGTGGCGGCTTTCTCGGTGTGCCTTACAGCACCTACCGAATTTCCATGCCCCGCGCGCAGGATCGTCAAGACATTGACGATATTGCTGTAGTGACCGCCGCAGGTCCGATTGTGGATGGGGATGAACCTTATGGTGTGGCCGCAGGGGATATTGTTGCCGGCAAATTACGTGCTGCCCGGGTCAATGATGCGGTAAAGGCCGTGGTGTTACGGGTGGACAGCCCCGGGGGCTCTGCCTTTGCCTCAGAAATTATCCGCGATGAGGTCTTAGAGTTAAAAGCAGCGGGAAAGCCGGTTATTGTTTCCATGGGGTCGTTAGCGGCCTCTGGCGGGTATTGGATTAGTGCGAATGCCGATGAAATTTGGGCGGCGCCCACAACGGTCACGGGCTCTATTGGTGTATTCGGCTTTGTGCCCACCTTGGAAAATACCATGGCTGACCTTGGCGTGAATACCGATGGTGTAGGGACCACCCCCCTTTCAGGGATTGCGGGTGCTGGCCTTGGACCTCTGCCAGAGGCGTATAGCGCCATCATTCAAGCCTCTGTGGAAGAGATTTACGATCGCTTTTTAAATGTGGTGGCAAGCGGGCGAGACTTATCCCCTTCAAGGGTTGATCAAATTGGCCAAGGGCGGGTTTGGATTGGCCAAACCGCAAGGGGGCTAAGCTTAGTTGACCAACTGGGCGATTTGGATGATGCGATTGCTTCGGCTGCGGAGAAAGCAGGGCTAGAGGATTATGATGTGACGGGTCTTCGCAATCAAAAATCCCGGTTTGAAGCCTTTCTTGAGCAGTTTGCGGGCGCGGATATGTCTGATCTAGAGGAAATGGACATGGCCTCTGATCTTTTCGGCGCAAAACAAACGCCATCCATCAATATTCAAAAAGTGGCATGGCAAGTTTGGGCAGAAGCGAAATTTTTATCGAGTTTCAATGACCCCAATGCCGTTTATCTGCGCTGTATTGAGTGTATTGATTATCCATAACCTTAGTCATCTGCTGAAGGCCCCTTGACGAACCGTCACAAAACATCACGTAAATATCATCGTGACAGATATATTTAAAATGGCCGCCTCCCTCTCTGAAGATCAATCAGATGGGGAGTTGCCTGTGGACCAATGGCACCCAGCCCATTGTGGGGAAATGGATTTGACCATTCGCCGCGACGGAACATGGGTTTATGAGGGTACCCCCATGGGGCGGCCCGCACTGGTGCGTCTCTTCTCCCGGGTGCTGCGCCATGATGCCGATGGATATGTGCTGGTGACGCCCGCTGAAAAACTTTCCATTAAGGTTGAGGATGTTCCCTTCCTGATTGTTGATATAACGGGCAATGTGCAAGAGGGGCTCAAACTGCGCACCAATGTGGGGGATGTTGTCACTTTAAGCAAAGACCACCCCCTTGATTTGCGTTCAGGTCCAGATGGGGTGAAGATCCCTTACGTCCGGGTGAGGGGGGACCTTTGGGCCCGCTTTGGGCGGAATGCCTATTATGACTTGGTGGATAGGGCAGAAGAAACCAGCGATGGCCATATGCAGATCACAAGCCAAGGGGCGCGCTTTGACCTTGGGTCCTTTCAGGCGGCTGATAAGGCAGGAGAGGGGATGTGAAACCTCTTTCGGTGGGCGCGCGCGACATCTCCCTTGATGACCTGCAACAAATGGTCAACACCGCTTACGCCAAATGTGAGCGGTCGTTGTTTCAAGAATTAAATCCCAATATCGACTTTACACCGATCTTACCCAAGGCACCGGTCACCCTAAAACCTGCGGCGGTCATGATACCCATTATTGCCCATCGCAAAGAACCTACTATTTTATTGACGGTACGTTCACGGAAGATGCCAGACCATGCTGGAGAAATCAGCTTTCCCGGCGGCGGGCCCAAGCCTGAGGATCAAGATTTGATTGCCACAGCTTTACGGGAAACCCATGAAGAGGTGGGCATTGCGCCCCATCATATTGAGGTATTGGGCACCTTTGGCAACCATACGGGTGGACGCGGATTTTTAATCACCCCTGTGGTGGGGTTGATCACCCCGCCGGTGGAGATCAACCCTTGCCCGCGAGAGGTGGAGGAGGTGTTTGAAGTGCCACTTTTCCATCTCTTGGACCTTAACAATCATATTATCGAAGAACGGGTTGCCCGCGATATTCCATACCGAATGTTTGCGGTTCCTTATGGAGATGGCATTGAGCGACGCCATATTTGGGGACTGACGGCAGGTATTTTGCACACTTTGGCAAAAGCCTATGATGATGTCATAAAGCGCTCATGACAGATGTTTTTTCTTGGGCAAAGCAGGCGGCCCCTGCGCAGCTGATGGCTTGGCTGAACACGGCCGACGGGGAGACCCGCTTTGTGGGGGGGTGTGTCAGGGACAGTCTATTGGGCCAGCCCCCTCGTCTTGATCCAAAAACAGGATCAGGCCGAACAGATATTGATCTGGCCACCACCTTTTTGCCGCAAGAGGTGATGGACCTTCTCGCTGTACAGAATGTTCGAACCCTTCCTACAGGGATAGAGCACGGCACTGTCACCGCAATTGTCGATCATATCCCGTTTGAAATCACCACCTTACGGTCTGATATTTCAACTGACGGGCGACGAGCCACGGTGGTCTTTACAAAGGATTGGGCCCTCGACGCGCAGCGGCGTGATTTCACCATGAACGCGCTCTATCTTGATCAATCTGGAACAGTCTTTGACCCTGTGGGAGGGCAAGCGGACCTGAAAAAAGCGCATGTGCGGTTTATTGGGGATCCACTTGAGCGGATTAAAGAAGATTACCTCCGTATATTGCGGTTTTTACGCTTCTCTGCCCGGTTTAGCGACCAGCTTGATGCTGACGGGTGGTCAGCCTGCACTCAAATGAAAGAGGGGCTTCTTACTTTATCAAAAGAGCGTATTTGGCAGGAAATGTCTCGGCTTTTCACCATGCCGGGTGCGCCCATGGCCTTAAGCGCTGCGGCAAAGGAGGGGGTTTTAGAGAAACTTCTCCCCTCAAGGCCTAGGGCTGAATATTTCGCCTCTATCCACCACCATCACAAAGGGGAATTGTCGCCAAGCCTTAGCCTTGCTGCCCTATGGCCTGAGGCGAGGGAAGAAGATTTCAAAGCGGCCTTCAAACCCTCCAATGCTGACGTAAAACATCTTTCAGCCCTAAGGGACGCGGTCCATCGGTGGAAGTTAGGGGAAGATCCGTATAAGATTTTATATTATCATGGGCGGCAGGCCACGGTGGAGGGGCTTCTTCTTCATCATGCTTTACATAAAGATCTCCTCGAGCAAGGTGATGCGGTCATCACTTTAAAAGCATCTGTTTTAAAAATGTCCGTTCCCCTACTGCCGATAAAGGGAGGAGAT
>JBCCMT010000187.1:0-4505 GCA_039026195.1 Pseudomonadota bacterium
CCGCGATAGGCCATGCGGCCATTGGGGATATATTTTGGGGGATTTTCTAAATACGCATCCAGCGCAGCATCATCCCAAACAATATCTGCATTTTTAAGGGCATTGGAGTAAGCAAAACCCGACGCCATGCCACTTTCCCGGCCATAAACGCCCCATAGATTAGGACCAATCCGATGTGCGCCCTCTGCCGTGGCTGTATGGCAAACGGCACATTCCCGGAACAGCTGACGCCCGTTTAAGGCATCTGGGCCAGTTCGCGGCTGCACTTGTGCTGGCGGGGGGGCGGGGGTGTCACTGCACGCCATAAGCCCCGTTAGAAGGCTGAGAAAAATAAGCTTTTTCATGCTTCGCGCTTTGCCAAAAGGTGCCCGCAATGTCCATCTTGAAAAGAAAAAGACAAGGGCGGTGCTTTCGCCCTCGCTCTTTTGGTGTTGGGCACTTATATAAGAAAATCGCGAGAGAGGGAGGCCAAGGTGGACCTCAAACCGACGATCCGCGCCATTGCGGATTATCCTAAACCCGGCATCATCTTTCGAGATGTGACCACCCTTATGGGGGATCCGAAAGCCTTTGCCCATGTGGTTACCCTTCTTGCGGAGGCCCATAAGGGGCAAGACATTCAAAAAATTGCAGGAATTGAGGCGAGGGGCTTTGTCTTTGGGGCGGCGCTTGCGGATCGTTTAGGCCTTGGGTTTATTCCAGTGCGGAAACTTGGTAAGCTTCCTGCAGAAACCTACAAACAATCCTACAAACTTGAATATGGCGAAGACAGCTTGGAAATTCACCAAGACGCGGTGGAAGCAGGAGAGAAAGTATTGATTATCGATGATCTTCTCGCCACGGGCGGCACCGTCGGGGCGGCGGCGAAACTCCTCCACCATGTGAAGGCTGATCTTGTGGGGGCGGCCTTTGTGGTGGAATTGCCAGAACTTGGTGGCCGTGAACATTTAACATCCATGGGAATCGATGTGTTGTCCCTGATAGAATTTGAAGGTCATTAAATGATACGTTGGTTGTCCGATAAGTTGGGTCAAAAATCTTTGATGGGAGGTCCGCCTATGTTTCCGCCTTCTTCTGACATAGGGGCTGCGGGTGTGCTGGTGCGTGCTGCCTCTGAGAATGGGTCTTATACCGAAATAGAAGAGGGGCGTGTGACCCGCGCGCTGATGAAGTTATTTCATATGAATAATGCTGCTGCCGCCACTCTCCGGCGGGAGGCTGAAGATCTGCTAGAGCAGTCCACCAGCCTTGTTTCTATGGCCACAGCAGCGAAAGAGTTGGATAGCGACAAAAAAGAAGCCTTGATGAGCCATGCGTGGAGCTTGGTGGAAGCGCAAAATGAAGATGTGGTTGGCCAATCCATATTCATGCGCGGTATAGCCGATATTTTTGGGTTTACCCCTGAGCGGACCCGTGCGCTACGGTTCCCGCCTTCTCCAGAAATGGATGACTAAATGTCTGCGCGTGCTTCTGTTCGCCGTCTGACGGTTAAAGACATTATGGCGAAGAAGGGGCAGGAGCCGATTGTCTCCCTCACCGCCTATGATGCGCCTACCGCTGCGCTTTTGGATGAGCATTGCGACTTCCTCCTTGTGGGGGATAGTGTAGGGATGGTGGTCCATGGGCTGCCCTCCACCGTAGGGGTGACCATGGAGATGATGATCCTCCACGGGAAAGCTGTGGTGCGGGGCAGCCAGCAGGCGCTGATCGTGGTGGATATGCCTTTTGGCTCCTATGAGGCGGGGCCGACCCAGGCCTTTGAAAATGCGGCGCGTTTGCTCGCGGAAACTGGCGCTGGCGCGGTGAAAATTGAATCCGGCACCTATGCGGCGGAGACCATTCGCTTTCTGACGGATCGAGGCATCCCCGTTATGGGGCATGTGGGCCTGCGCCCGCAAGCGGTGAATGTCACCGGCGGCTTTCGCGCCAAGGGCCGGTCAAAAAGCGAGCGGGACCTGGTGGTGGCCGAGGCCTGCGCCGCCGATGAGGCCGGCGCCTTTGCCATGGTGGTGGAGGGGGTAGATGAACGCCTCGCTAGCGATATTACGAAAGCGGTGAAGGCGCCGACCATTGGTATTGGGGCGTCAGCCTCTTGCGATGGCCAGGTGCTCGTGACACCTGACATGCTCGGCGTCTTTGACTGGACCCCGAAATTTGTGCGGAAATTTGCAGACTTGCGGACAGATATCGGCCAGGCCGCCGCGGCCTATGCGGAAGCGGTCAAAGCCCGTAGTTTCCCTGGTGAAAAAGAGGTCTACCGACTAAAGCAGGATGGGTAGGTCACAGCCAGGTTGCTACTATGCCGCTCATCTCCGCGAAGGCTTCGAAACCGGTTGGCGCCAAGCCAAATGATTGCTCCGGGGGAGCAATTATAGGTTGAGAAGGCCACGGCAGTGGCGGGATCTCCCTCAGCATTCCTGACAAGCTAGCTGCATGAGATCCCGGTCTTCTCGCTGACGCTCAAAACCGGGATGAGCGGGTGTAGTAGAAACCGGGATGAGCGACATACGCGTAACCAAGATGAGCGGCATAGCAAAGTATACACAAAAACCATCATTGCCCTTCGCCTCACATATCCCTAAACGCCAAGGGTTATGACTGACCAGACCCCCTCACTGCCTAAGCAGTTCGACCATTCGCAAGCCGAAGCACGTCTTTACGAAGCGTGGGAGGCCGCCGATTGCTTCAAACGTTCCGGCCAGGGCGAGCCCTATTGCATCGTCATCCCGCCGCCGAATGTGACTGGCAGCCTGCATATGGGCCATGCGCTGAACAACACGCTGCAGGATATCCTCATCCGCTTTAACCGCATGCGCGGCAAGGACGTGCTGTGGCAGGTGGGGACAGACCATGCAGGTATCGCCACCCAAATGGTGGTGGAACGGCAAATGACCGAACGGCAAGAGCCCCACCGGCGGGAGATGGGCCGGGAAGCCTTCGTCGACCGCGTGTGGGAATGGAAGGCGGAAAGCGCTGGGACTATCCAGCAACAGTTGCGGCGCCTGGGCGCCTCCGTCGATTGGACGCGGGAGCGCTTTACCATGGATGAGGGGCTGTCCGCCGCTGTCCGCAAGGTGTTTGTGCAGCTTTATAAGGATGGCCTCATTTACCGCGACAAGCGCCTCGTCAATTGGGACCCCAAATTGCTCACGGCCATTTCGGACCTTGAGGTGGAGACGAAAGAAATCAATGGCCATATGTGGCATTTTGACTATCCGTTGACGGATGGCTCCGGCCATATCACGGTGGCCACCACACGGCCGGAAACCATGCTGGGGGACACAGGCGTTGCCGTGCACCCGGCGGATGAGCGGTATAAGGACCTTATCGGCAAGACCATCCGCTTGCCCCTGGTGGGCCGGGAAATCCCCATTGTGGCCGATGAATATGCGGACCCAGAGCAGGGGTCGGGCGCGGTGAAAATCACCCCCGCCCATGACTTTAATGATTTTGAGGTGGGCAAGCGGGCGGGCTTAGAGGCTATTATCGTCCTCACCTTTGAGGGGAATATTGAGAACCACGACTTTATCCCCGAGGCCTTCCGCGGCCTTGACCGGTTTGAAGCGCGCAAGGCCATTGTCGCGGCGATGGAGGCGGAAGGCCGCCTGCGGGAGGTGGAAGATAAGGTCATTCAGCAGCCCTTTGGCGACCGCTCCGGCGTGGTGGTGGAGCCCATGCTTACCGACCAATGGTATGTGGATGCAGAAACCCTGGCCAAGCCCGCCTTGGAAGCGGTGCAAAAGGGCGACACCCGCTTTGTGCCCGATAATTGGTCGAAGACCTATTATCAGTGGCTCAACAATATCCAACCCTGGTGCATCTCCCGCCAGCTCTGGTGGGGGCATCAAATCCCGGTGTGGTACGGACCAGATGGAACTGTGTTCTGTGCGGAAAATCAAAACACAGCTGAAGCTGAAGCTGAAAAACACTACGGTGAGAATACAGAGCTCACCCAAGATGAAGACGTCCTCGACACCTGGTTCTCTTCCGCCCTTTGGCCTTTCTCCACCTTGGGCTGGCCAGATGACACACCCGAGCTTGAGAAATTCTACCCCACGGCGACGCTGTCCACAGCCTTTGACATCATCTTCTTCTGGGTCGCGCGGATGATGATGATGGGCCTTTATTTCAAAAAGGAAGTGCCCTTTAAGGATGTCTATATCCATGCCCTGGTACGGGACGAGCACGGACAAAAAATGTCCAAGTCCAAGGGCAATGTGGTGGACCCCCTCATCAAAATGGATGAATATGGTACCGACAGCCTCCGCTTTACCTTAGCGGCCATGGCGGCGCCGGGGCGGGATGTGAAGTTGGCCGATAGCCGGATTGAGGGCTATCGGAATTTCCGTACCAAGCTGTGGAATGCCGCGCGCTTTGCCGAGATGAACTTTTGCAAACCGGTGGCGGGCTTCGATCCGTCGAAAGTTAGCCAAACGGTGAACATTTGGATCGTGGGCGAGATCGCCCGCGTCCGAGTGGCCCATGACGCGGCCCTGGAAGACTAC
>JBCCMT010000188.1:0-4502 GCA_039026195.1 Pseudomonadota bacterium
CAACGGATATATATCCCTTCGGCACAACATATTTTAGGATATCCAGGGGCGCCGCGATGGTGACCATCAGCGCATCGCCCTCTTCTGTTATATCTTTTATGGTACCGGTCCCGTCCACATGGCCTTGGACATAATGCCCCCCTAGCCGCGTGGTGGGCAGGACCGCCCGCTCAAGGTTAACGGGGCTACCCGGTTGAAGAAGAGAGAGAGAGGTCCGGCGCAAGGTTTCTGGCGCCAGACCGAACTGCATCTCCCTTTCATTAAAGGAGGTAACACTTAAGCAAACGCCATTCACATTGATGCTGTCCCCAAATTTCAGCCCCTCAAGGGTGACACTCCCTTCTATCGACAGGGCAAAGCCCTCCCCCTCTGGGCCAACGGTCAGCACCGTGCCCATTTCCTCTACGAGACCTGTGAACATGCCGTCACCCCTTGTGCAATTGTTCCTCGAAGGAATAAATCTTGCCCTAAACTCTCGGTAGAGATGTTTTCTAACCTCAGCGCCTCTTGCACATGTGCGGGGCCAATCCCGTTGATAGCGGGCTGCCCACCCCCCATGATCAACGGCGCCATAAAGGCCCAAACTTCATCCACAAGCCTTTCATCAAAGGCGGAGCCCAAAAGGCTGCCCCCCCCTTCCACCATAACCAACTGACACGGAATAGTTTTAAGATGCCGCAATAGAATAGGAAGGGAGGGTCGCCCCCCCACCAAGGGCAGGGGAAGGACCGTTGCCCCCCTTTCCTCAAACGCAGCTTGCTTATATGCATCTGTGTTCGGGCCCACCGCCATCAAGACGGGACCAGGGCTAGAGAGCAGCTTTGCGTCAAGCGGTGTCCGAAGATGGGTATCCAGAACAACCTTGAGGGAGGGGGCGCCTTCCCGACCCTCAGGTCGTGGGTCCAGGCGAGGGTCATCCGCCAAAACCGTCCCAACCCCCACAAGGATCGCATCGGTTTGCTGGCGTAAGCTGTGCCCTTTCGCCCGCGCCTCCGGCCCAGTGATCCATTTGGACTGGCCCGTCCGGGTGGCGGTATATCCATCAAGGCTCATGGCCAGTTTTGCGTACACATAAGGGCGTGAAGAGGTCAGGCTGTGGATCCATGGGCGGACTAATTCCTCCGCCTGGGGATAAATCACTTTACGTACCTTTACCCCAGCGGCTGCTAACCGTTCAGCCCCGCCCGCCGCCACGGGGTTTGGGTCCGCCACGGCGTAGACCACTTCAGCCACCCCCGCTTTGATCAAAGCTTCACTACAAGGGGGGGTCTGACCATGGTGATTACAGGGCTCTAAGGTCACATAGGCCGTCGCGCCTTGGGCTTGGGCCCCCGCCTTTTGAAGGGCATCCGCCTCTGCGTGGGGGGTGCCCGGCCCACGGTGCCACCCCTCAGCCACCACTTCGCCCTTGCGCACCAGCACACAGCCCACAAGGGGGTTTGGGGCCGTTTTCCCCCATGCGCGGGTGGCTAAGGCAACAGCTTGGCGAAGATAGTCATTATCCGTCATAGATCGTCCTGTACTGTTTTTAAAAAGAGATCAGGGCAATATGACGCAAGTCCCGAGAATTACCCACCCTCTTCAAAAGGCAGGAAGTCGCGGCACAAGGCGAGCGCCGCCTTTTAAAGGAGCACTGCCGTCATCAGCTTTCTACCATCCGGACTATAACCGTCGGCTCTGGAGTCTCACCAGATCCTGCATTGCGTAAGGGATTTACGCGCCGCTCGCGGGCTGAAAAAGGGGAGATCTATTGAAGACAACCCTTTTATTACCGCCGGTGGGGACTTTCACCCCGCCCCGAAAGCTTTTCAAAATGTGACTTAAAGATAGGCCCGAACCCCGCCGGAAGCAAGCCCCAGCGCCAAGCCCCCTACTTTGTGAAGGTTGGCCCTTCATTCTTGTCAATTCTGACAAGATTGTTGTAGCCGATGGCTATGGACCTTAAACAACGCGATTTCGAGAGAGACCTTGCCCAAGCCCTCGACGGGAAAACCAAACCGGTGGGGTCCTTGGGCCGGATGGAAGGGGTGGCCGCCACCGTTGCTCGCCTTCAACGGACCCTCACCCCCAGGGCAGAAAACTGTACCCTGATCATTTTTGCTGGTGACCATGGGATGGCGACAGCCGGCGTATCCGCCTACCCGCAAGAAGTGACCCGGCAAATGGTGCTTAACTTTTTAGCGGGCGGGGCAGCGGCCAATGTTTTTGCAGCCTCTGTCGGCGCGACGGTTCAAGTGGTGGATGCCGGGGTGGCAGGGACCCCTATCGATCATCCCCATCTCATCCACAAACGCGTGGCAGAGGGTACCCAAAATGCCATTGAGCGCGCTGCCATGACTTACGAGCAGGTGGAGAGCGCGATTGTAGCAGGACGGGAGATCGGGCAAAGCATCAAAACTGATGTTACGTGTTTTGGGGAGATGGGGATTGGAAATACCTCATCCGCCTCCCTAGTCGCCGCTAAGATTTTAGGACAACCTGTTTCAACCTTGATCGGCCGCGGGACGGGCCTTGATGAGAAAGGCCTTCAGCGCAAACAGTCCCTCCTCTACCAAGCGGCTGATCGCACCCCCGAACTCTTAGATGTTGATCGGGCGCTTACGGAATATGGCGGGTTCGAGATTGCCATGATGGTGGGGGCGATGATGGCGGCGGCAGAAAACCGCCGGGTGGTTCTTGTGGATGGTTTTATTGCCAGCGCCGCCGCCCTTTGCGCACGGGAGATGGCCCCAAGCTGTGAAGCCGCTTTCATTTTTGCCCATAAATCTGCTGAAGCGGGGCATAGGGAAATTCTGAACGCGATGAAAGCCGCCCCCCTTCTCGACCTTGACATGCGCCTTGGGGAGGGGACAGGCGCCCTGCTCGCCTTCCCGCTGGTGAAAGCCGCCGCCGCCATGTTGCGAGACATGGCCAGCTTTGAAAGCGCGCAGGTCAGTGGTCCTGCCACCCCCCGCCCATGAAGAATGAAATGGCCACCTTCCTCCTCGCGTTACAGTTTTTGACACGGTGGCCTGTCAAAACAGACCAGCTTTATTCACCGGCGCGGATGGCAGCGGCGGTCCGCTACTACCCCCTTGTCGGGATATGTGTGGGCGGATTATCCGCAAGCGTTTTTCTTTTCGCCGCCCTCATCTTTCCTGCCCCCATCGCCATCTTGTTGGCGATAACGGCGGGGTTGATCGTGACTGGCGCCTTCCACGAAGATGGCCTGGCCGATACCTTTGATGGGATAGGCGGAGGCCTCACCCAAGAGAAATCCCTTGAAATTATGAGAGATTCTCGGCTTGGCACCTATGGCACCCTTGCCCTTGTGATGATGCTTGCGGTGAAGGTTGCGGCCTTGATCTCCCTCCCCCCCTCTATGATCCCCCTTGCCCTGATCACGGCCCATGGGTTGTCACGGCTTTCGAGCATCACGGTGATTGCCACCAGCCGCTATGTGCGGGCGGAAGGTACGGGCAAACCTGTTTCCCAAGGCGTCTCCCCGTTAAGCTTTTTGATTGCTGTGGCGACGGGCGGTCTTCTCTTGGTGATATGGGGGGGTTTTCATCCGCCCTTGGCCCTTATAGGCGCTATGGGCGGGTTGATATTGGGTCATAATTTGATGAGGCTCTTCTTTGAACGGAAGATTGGGGGATATACCGGCGATACCCTTGGCGCGGTCCAACAACTGAGTGAAATTGGCTTTTACCTAGGGCTTGTGACGTGGCTTTGATCCTCCTGCGCCATACCGCCCCAAAGGTCGAGGCTGGCATTTGCTATGGCCAAACGGACCTTGACGTCACCACAAATTTTGAGGGGGAAGCCATGCGAGCACTCAACAGCTTACCCCCTGTGGCTCATATTATCACAAGCCCCCTGCGCCGTTGTCGTATCCTCGCAGATTTTATCAGTCAGCATCTGTCACTGCCCGTTAAGGAAGATCCGCGCTTCATGGAAATAGATTTCGGGCAGTGGGAGGGTCAGGCTTGGTCAGATATTCCGCGAGCGGAAATTGACGCGTGGACGGATGATTTTTTTCATGCCCGCCCCCATGGCGGCGAAAGCGTCGCGCAGCTAAAGGCGCGCACGGACGCAGCGCTGGCAGATTATCATCAAAGCAATGAACCAACCCTCATCGTCACCCATGCGGGCGTGATCCGGGCCGCCTTTGCGAAGGGAGAGACAGCTGAGAATTTTGATACGAAAATCGAATTTGGGGCTTTTGCGGTTCTAGCTACTGCACCCCGGGTAATTTGAGCACACCCTTTTCATCGCGGCTGATGGAAACAGGGGTGCCGCCGGTAATGCTTTCGATAGATTCAAGTCGTTCAGATTTCCACGCTTCAGGGTCGTCCACCCGGAGGGGCGCATCGCTATCGTCGATCTCACCATTGTCATTAACACGCCAGAAGATCAGCTGGTTCGCAAGACTAGCATCTTTCTGTGCACGTCCCCCATTTTCAGCGGCCAAAATCGCGCGAATATTATCATCCACATTCAAAGCATCGACGGACTGAAGC
>JBCCMT010000189.1:0-4494 GCA_039026195.1 Pseudomonadota bacterium
ACGGCTTTTTTAAAGCCAAGGCTTTGCAAAATGCTTTCAAAGTCTTCGCCGGAGCAGCCCACAAGGCTCATCATTTTATTGTCCGCCTCAAAACCTTCCCGGCCCGCCGCTTGGCGCGCGGTGCGGATTTCTTGGGCAAGGCGTTCAAGCATATCAATACGCACCACGCGATTGCCAGAGGGCCTATAACCTGAGGCGAGATAGAAGGGCGCAGGCACATTTTTATCATTCGGCGCACTGGTCGCCCCGGCTTGGGGCGCGGTGAAGGCGTCGGGGTCTTTGCCATCCCATAACGCCCAGAGGAGGGCCAAGAATTGCGCAGGCGCCGGCTTTAATAGCGCCGGCATATGGATGGTATATTCCCCAAACCGGACGCCCAGCTTGCGCAGCTTGCCCCGTTCGTCCTGGTCCAGCGCTTTAATATCATTGGCGATGTGATGCCTGGAAATGGCGCCAAAATTCTCAATCAAGCGGAAGGCCACCCCGCGGGAAGTGGCGGCCAAGGCCTCTGGGCTATCGGACACCTCATTCACCGCCTTTTGCAGGGAGACAAGGGGGGAGACCAAATTTTCCACCCGGTCCGCTAAAAACTCTCGCACCCGGTCTTCAATTTGCGGCAGGGCCTGGGGCGGCAAATGTTCCATTGCCACCAGCTTAAAGTCAGGGCGCAAAGGCTGGGGGCCCTTGACCAATTGGGCGACCATGGATTGCCGCCACCAAAGGGTGCCGCCCTCGCGTAAGGAAAATTCGTGGAATTGCGCTGCCGCCAGCGCCGCCGCCCGGGCCGCCAGCTCAGGCTTGAGGGCCTTGAGCGCGGCAAAGCGCACCGCCTTGGCATGGGGCCCTTTGGCCCGCGGGTCCAAAATAAACTGAAAGCCGAGCAATCGCCCAACAAATTCACCTTCCACGATGACTTCTCCGTCTTGCGTCACCCCCGCCAACAGGGGGGCATCATCTTTGAGCTTCTTCAACAGCACAGAAGTGCGTCGGTCAATAAAGCGTTGTGTTAGTTTTTCATGCAGGACATCAGAAAGAGCATCCTCTAGCGCCCTGGCCTCCCCCTGCCAATATCCAGCATTCTCAAGCCATGCGGGACGGTGACTAAGATAGGTCCAAGTGCGCACATGGGCAATCCGGTTGGAGAGGGTATCGACGTCGCCTTCCAAACTTTTTAGACGGCTGAGCTGGCTGGCGGTATAAAATTCAGGGATCTGGCCCTTGTCCATCAAGTTCTCATAAAGCTCCCCCAACATATGGGCGTGCTGGTCCGGGGTTACTTTTCGGAAGTCAGGCACCTGGCACACCTCCCACAGCAGCTTCAGCGCCGCCCCGCCCTTCGCCCGGTCGGCAATGTCGAACCGGCGGCAAAGACGGCGGAGGGCCTCCTCATCGTCATCCATGCGGGCACGGATCAGCTCCTCCCGCGGTGGTTTTTTCTCAAGACTGTGGAGGAGGGCGGGAAGGGAGGAGAAGTTAAGTTTCGCCGACCGCCATTGGAGCGCGCGGACAGGCTCATATCGATGGTCTTCCACTTGCTCAACAAGGTCTTCTGGGAAGGCGGGACAGTCCGCTGTGGTCCCCCAGCTGCCGTCTTTGATATGGCGCCCGGCGCGCCCGGCAATCTGGCCTACCTCTGCCGGGAAAAGGGCGCGGGCATTTTTTCCGTCAAACTTTCGCCCCCCGGCGAAGGCCACATGGTCAATATCCATATTCAGGCCCATGCCAATGGCGTCTGTGGCCACGAGATAGTCCACTTCCCCTTCATTATAGAGCGCCGCTTGAGCGTTTCGTGTACGGGGCGACAGAGCGCCCATCACTACCGCGGCGCCGCCCCGTTGCCGCCGGATCAGCTCCGCAATCGAATAAACATTCTCTGCACTGAAGGCCACAATGGCCGACCGGCGCGGCAGACGGGTGACCTTTTTATGGCCCGCATGTTCGAGGGTGGAGAAGCGCTCCCGCCCCACAAAGCCGATGTCGGGGATCAGGCGCTTTAAGATCGGCGCCATGGTATCCGCCCCTAAAAGTAAGGTCTCGTGTCGGCCACGTGCATAGAGCAGCCGTTCAGTGAACACCCGCCCCCGTTCAGGGTCCGCGGCCAGCTGGATTTCATCCACTGCGAGGAAGGCCACTTCTCGTTCTAGCGGCATCGCCTCCACGGTGCAGACCCAATAGCTGGGATTAGGGGGCGTGATTTTCTCCTCCCCCGTCACCAGGGCGACGGCCCGGGCGCCTTTGCGGTCCACCATTTTGTCATAGACCTCCCGCGCGAGCAGGCGCAGGGGAAGGCCGATCATGCCTGAGGAATGGGCGGACATCCGCTCCAACGCATAAAATGTCTTGCCGGTATTGGTGGGGCCGAGGACCGCGGTGATGGGCCATTGAACCACAATATTGGGGGAAAGGGCGGGCGAGGACATAGGTTTTATCTATACTAAGTAGAATTCTTACATAAGGACTTTGCTCAGAAGCGCAAATGAGTGCCGTCGGGAGATTTCTCTCCCGACGGCACTCATCCCGGACAAGCGAGCGCGATCCGGGATCTCCCTAAAATATCCGTATAGTCGAGCCGAAAGAGATCCCGGATCGCGTTCGCGAAAGCTCACTTGTCCGGGATGAGCGGAGAGAAGAAACACGATCCCTAGCCTTTCCCATCGTAAACTGCTGATGAAAACTTATATGGACAAAGTAACGAAAAAGGCCTGTCCATGGACGATATAAAACGACAACATATCCCCGTGGAGGGACAGCGGCAGCTCTATGTAGAAAGTCTTGGGGACTTGAACGATCCCGAAACGCCAGTGGCCCTCTCTGACGCAGGGGCCTTTGGCATCCATGCCGATGGATTTTGGCTGACAAAAGCGCTTTACGAATTAGGGGTTGCCACCATCCGCTATTCCCGGGCGGGGCTTTATTTGAGTGACCCTATGCCAAAAGAGGCTGTGCCCAACCCCCTTTGGCATAGGGAGGATATGAACCGCCTACTGAAGGCCTTGGGCGTTAACGGGCCTATTTTGCTTATCGGTCATTCCATGGCGGGCCTCCGGCTCCATGCTTTTGCCGCGAAATACCCTGAAAAAGTGGGGGCTGTCTTATTCCTCGATGCCGTCACCCCGGCCCAGTTGGCCGAACCCCTTCGGCGGACAGGGGTGCAGCGCCTCTCCCGCTGGATTGGGCTATGTGAGCAGGCCGTAGAATGGCAAATCGGCCGACGCTTGGTTTCTCTTTACCCCAATAATATGAAGCTGACCGGTCAGGCGAGAGAAGATAAAGTGGCCTCTTGGAAAAATGCTGCTCACTTCGCGAGCACCAAGGCGGAGATTTTGGCCACCACCCAAGCGGACCTTCTGCCCCATTTGCCACCCATTACCCATTGCCCCGTTGGTGTGGTTTCCGTCACGCCTGTGGCAAAGGGCTATCAGGAGCTGTTGAACGCCGCCGAAAAAGCAGGGCAGCCGACCCGGCACCTCGCTTTACGCGGGGCGGGTCATGCGGGGATGTTGTCACCGAAATATGCCAAATCCATCGCTGATCTTGGCCATGACCTTTGGTCCTCAAGGGAGACGAGACAGGAGGTCTCAGCCCTGGCGAGCAGCGCAAATGGTGAAGAATATTCTCCCAAAAGCGCATAAAATCGGGCTTTCTCACCGAATCGCAGGACTCGTTTGGCGCGTTTTGGAGGAAAGATCGTTGGAATATGAAGTTGAAAGCTAGTCTCTTCAAAGAAAAGTGAAACTTTAAAAACCAAGTAAAAACATAAGGCTGTCCTAAAAAAGCCGTGAATTTATGGAAAAAACTCGCTCAACCCATTTGACGTTTGAGAAGAAGTAAACATACCGTCAAATGTCTAAAAACCGCTCTTCAGGAGAACCAGCCCCATGAATAAGAATGAATTTATCGACCGTATCGCTGAACATGCTGACATGACCAAGGCAGATGCCGGCCGTGCCGTTGATGCTGTCTTCGATACCATTACCGAAGCTTTGGCAAATAATGATGATGTCCGCCTTGTGGGCTTTGGCACTTTTTCCGTTAGCAAACGGGCCGCTCGGGAAGGGCGTAACCCGCGTACCGGCGAGACCATCCAAATTAAAGCCTCAAATCAGCCAAAATTTTCCGCTGGCAAAGGTTTGAAAGACGCGCTGAATTAAGCGCATTTTCAACATGACAAGAAAAAGCCGTGAGCATTGCTTGCGGCTTTTTTTCATTTAACGGGCAACAAGCAAAAAAGCCTCTTGCCGTCCTCTCCCAATCACGCCTAAGCAGGCCTCCCATGACGCGGTATATTTTCATCACTGGCGGCGTGGTTTCTTCTTTAGGAAAAGGCGTTGCTTCAGCGGCCCTCGGGGCGCTTCTCCAGGCGCGGGGCTATCAAGTCCGCTTGCGCAAACTTGACCCTTATTTGAATGTTGATCCTGGCACCATGAGCCCTTATCAGCATGGGGAGGTTTTTGTCACCGATGACGGGGCGGAAACTGACCTTGACCTTGGCCA
>JBCCMT010000190.1:0-4465 GCA_039026195.1 Pseudomonadota bacterium
CATGCGGCAAGCGGCGCCCGATCCAACTGATTAAGCGCCCCGTGAAGGTCTGCGGCCTTGTCCCGGGCTTGACCCACGACGCCGGCTTCTTCTGCCAACCGGACCGCTGGGTCAGTGAGCCAAAGGGTCACCAAATCCCCCGCCACCCGGCCATCGCATTCAATGGCCCGCCCTTCTTCGGTCACCACAGAGCCGGAAAAAGCCACTCCATGGCTCCTCAGGGCACTGACTTTTTCACGCAAAGTGGGGATCCTGCCATCATCCTCGTCTTCATCTAGCGGCAAGCTACCTAATGCCCCTAAAAGACTATCCGCAGGGTTTAAAAACGCAGACGGATCATCCGCAGCAAATGTTAAGAGGGACGCTAACGCTGCAGGGCCGCCTAAAACGCGCGGCGCCCCCCAGCCAGAATCAATATCCTCAAAGGTATCGTCCCACACAATCACCAAACCAGGGTGGGAGGCGAGAATAGATTCAGATTTCTCAAACTGCGCTTCCATTTCAGCCAGCTTACGGGACCACCGCATGGTGGCAGATCGGTTCATCAGGGTTTCGCGAAAGGCCCAGATCCCAGCGCCGACGGCCAGCATCACCGCGCCAGCTGTCACCACCAAGGTGGGGTCAAACCCAGGGGAAAGCGGAATAATCATCCCGCCGGCGTCTGAGGCCCGCGCAGGCCACATCCCACTCCCCGCTGTGAGGGCAAGGGGAGCTGCCCATTTTAAAAGCCTATCGCGGATCATTGCCATATTTCATCCCGCTTGATGTGCCTCATTCCTCGTGGAGCCAATTGGGTTGACATCTACCGGTCTGAAACACTCAATCGTTTCCCTCAACAGTAGAGGCCGTTAACTCTCAATAAAGGGTTAACACTCTGTTTAACTTAATGACCAATGCTTGAACAAGTACAAAAGCGCTGATTTTCAACCAGATGCAAGGGCGGCAAATAAAGCTCTTATCCCCATCGCATCACCGCCTTTGGGCCGTCCTGGCCTTGCTGTCGGAACCCACGCATAAATATCAAAATGGGTATAAGATATCTCAGCTGGGACAAAATGCTTTAAAAAAAGCGCAGCGGTGATGGACCCTGCAAAGGGGGTGGAGGCTGCGTGATTCACATCCGCAATATCTGACTTTAAATAGCTGTCATAGCGCGCCCAGAGAGGCATGGGCCAAATGGGGTCCGCCATAAAGGGGCCCATACCCACCACCTTTTCACCGAAAGCCTCATCTGTCGTATAAAGGGGGGACAGATCAGGGCCAAGGGCGACCCGCGCGGCCCCCGTCAGAGTCGCCATGGTGATGATCTGACTTGGATTTTCTTCTGCCGCATAGGCCAAAGCATCGGCTAAAATCAGGCGCCCCTCCGCATCGGTATTGGAAATTTCCACGGTCAGACCGGCGCGACTGGGAAACACATCCCCCGGCCTGAAAGCATTTCCAGAGATGGCATTTTCCACAATAGGGAGTAAAACCCTTAGCTGCAGCGGGAGATTGGCCGCCATGATCATTTGGGCCAGGCCTAAGACATTGGCCGCCCCGCCCATATCCTTTTTCATCAGGGCCATGCTGTTGCCGCCTTTGATATTCAGCCCACCACTGTCAAAACATACGCCTTTGCCCACCAAGGTCACAGGCCTGCCATCGGACGGGCCCCAGCGGATATTCACAAGGCGGGGGGCTTGGCTAGCCGCCCGGCCAACGGCATGGATAAGGGGGAACCCCTCTTCTAAAGCCTCGCCCTCAATCACCTCCACCGTCGCGCCCTGTTGGGCGGCCACTTCGCGGGCTGCCCGCTCTAAGGCATCGGGGCCCATATCTTCCGCCGGGGTGTTGATCAAATCCCGGACAAGGTGAACCGCTTCGATATGCCGTTTAAGCGCCGCCTGATCCACATCCTCATTCAAAATCAGGGTCGGCACCTCTGGCATGGTTTTATAATGATCATAGCGGTACGCCCCCATGGCCCAGCCCAAGGCCATCAGGGTCGGATCCACCCCCGCAGGATGGCCACGTAAGACATAGTCCCCCTTTGGCAATCGGGCTGCCGCACTGCCCAGCATCAGTCCGTCTTCGCCATCGCCCGCCCCCACAAAGACGCCCTCTTCAGTGGGCAGAATCGTGCCCAACTCCCCCTCAAACCCCGATAAATGGGCAAGCTTTGTGGCATGATGTGCCTCTAAGGCGGCTGAAGCAGCTTCTTTTGTTACCACCCATAATTTGGTCGCCTGATCTGCTTTTTCAGGATCGTGAGGCAGAAATCCGAAATCTTTTGCTGTCATGATGAACTCATTTCCATATTAGGTCGTTTTCCACGTGCCAAATTAAGACTTTTTTGGCGACCTTCCGGCAAACTGCCCCTCATATCTGTGGGGTTTTGAGATCCCATGACCTTGGAAATGAAATGAGAGAGCCGGCATGTCCCGCAATATTATTTTAAAAACTGTTCCCTGCGCTGCCCTGGCCATTGCCGTCAATGGGTGTGCGACATCTGGCCCGAAAAGCGCATTTGATAAGCGCAATATTGCTGTGGTCGGTCATAGTGAGACCCATGGGATGGACCCCATTGCGGCGGCAGCCTATTGGGGCACGCGGTTTGATCGTAACCCTAATGACGCTGAGATTGTTGTGGCCTTCTCAAAAGCTTTGCGCGCAGTGGACAATAATCAAGAGGCCTTTCGGGTGATGAACCAGGCGCAAATGCGCATACCGGATAATGCGGATATTTTGCTTGAAATGGGGAAAGTCTTCATCGCAAATGATCAACCCGATCGGGCATTGCGCCCCATTGAGCAAGCCATTGCCATGGGCAAATTTGAAGATTGGTCCGCCTACTCCGCCTATGGGGTGGCCCTAGACCAAACAGGCCAGCATAAAAAAGCGCGGATGCAATATGATCGCGCCTTGGGTCTTGCCCCTGATCAAGCGCAAATCCTGAACAACAAAGGGCTTTCCTATGCCCTTCAAGGCAAGCATGATCTAGCAGAGCTGACCCTACAAACCGCCACTGCAAATGCGGGCGGCACAGCGAGAATGCGCCAAAATTATGCCCTTGTCCTCGCCCTAGGGGGCAATACGGAAGAGGCTGAACGGCTCGCCCGGTCAGATTTACCCCCCACCGTTGCGTCCAATAACGCCAGCTACTATCGCAGCCTCGTGGCGCAACCCGTCGCTTGGCAGGATCTAAGCCGCTCGGATCTTCAGCAGCCAGACTTTGGGGATGACCCCGCGAACGTAAGCTTCACCCCCCGGTCCACCCCTGTGCCTGAGCCGGTCCCCTCACCGACCCCCTATCGTTTGAAGAAAGACCCCACCCCGCCGCAGGAGCAGCAAGGCCCCATTCAAGGGTCACCTGCACCGAGCGTGAGTGCGTCCCTTGCACCGCAGATTTCAGCGGATGCTATCTCTGCTCAGCCAGCGGAACGAAATGTCGACGCCGCGTCACCTCAAGCTGATGGTGAGCCCATGACATTAAGTTTTGAAAATAGCGACAGTTAAAGCTTCATTACTTTCATTCTAAAGCAAAGTGCGATCTGCTTGAATCACTTCCTCATCCTGAGGAGCCACCCCCCTTCGAGACGCCGCCTTGCGGCGGCTCCTCAGGGTGAGGGTGGCGTCTCGAAGGACGAGGAAGGAGTTCAAGCAAATAGCGACTCTAAGAGTTCTTCCCCATCTTCTATATGCCAAGAGCCTGCAGAGCTATGGGGCTTGTTGAGGGACACGGGGGGCTTTAAAGATATTTATCCGACTTCTGTATTTTAACCATCAAAGACAGGTTAATCATTCACCTGCTCTTCAACACCAGGCTTTTCTTCATCCCGGCCTGTGGCGGTAATCGCCCCTGGGCCCAAAATGACCACAAACAATACAGGCAGGAAGAAGAGAATCATCGGCACCGTGAGCTTCGGGGGCAAGGCGGCGGCCTTTTTCTCCGCCGCTTGCATCCGCAACTCTCGGTTTTCCGCCGCCATCACTCGCAAAGATTGACCAAGGGGCGTCCCATAGGTTTCAGATTGGATTAAAGCTGTGACCACGGATTTAATGCCCTCAACCCCTGTCCGCTCACCGAGGTTTTGATAGGCAACTTTCCGATCTTGCAGGTACGAAAGCTCCGCCGTGGTCAGCCCATATTCTTCGGCCAATTCAGGACAAGCCGTGGCGACCTCTTGGGTCACCTTTTGCAATGCTGCCTCAATCGACATGCCAGATTCCACACAGATCAATAATAAGTCCAGCGAATCGGGAAAGGCCAGTTGCAGGGTATGCTGACGTTTGGTGATTTTATTCTTCACATAAATCTGCGGCAGGTAGAACCCAATGATAAAAACACCGATGACAGCAACCAACCGCATGAAGCTACCAAGCTCCACCGCTTCGACCACATAGATATAAAAAATCGCCACAAGCAGCGCGATAATCGGCACAGCCAATCGGGCCAGCATGAAAGTGAAAACCGGACGCTCCC
>JBCCMT010000191.1:0-4460 GCA_039026195.1 Pseudomonadota bacterium
GATGGAGGGGATCAGCCAGGAGGCGATTTCCCTCGCCGGGCATCTAAAGCTCAAAAAGCTGATTTTGCTGTGGGATGATCCCCTCCATCAAGCAGCCATCGCCCGCAATGGCATAGGTGTAGTGGTCCACCAACTCTGCCCCATGGCGGGCCGCCAAATGGGCCTCGGCAATGGCCATGCCCACAGCATTCGCGATGCCTTGTCCAAGGGGACCGGTAGTGGTCTCAATCCCCGGCGCATGACCAAACTCAGGGTGGCCTGCGGTTTTAGAGCCCAGCTGACGGAAGTCTTTCAAATCCTCAATGGACATGCCCTCAACCCCCATCAAATAAAGGAGGGAATAGAGCAACATGGACCCATGACCCGCAGACAGCACAAATCGGTCCCGATCGGGCCAGTCCGGCGCCGCCGCATCATATTTTAGATGCTTGGTGAAAAGAACGGTCGCCACATCCGCCATGCCCATGGGCATCCCCGGGTGGCCTGAATTGGCTTTTTCCACCGCATCCATAGACAAAACAGCAATGGCAGAGGCCATCTGACGGGATAATTCTGGCGTAGGATCTGAAGCAGAAGCCAAGGCACATTCCTTCTCAGAAGATATATCAATGATGGCGGCGTGATGCACCCGAGGCCCGCATCGGTCAAGACATTACCATCGAATAAAGACAAATGTTCATAATAACTGTGCACCGACCCGCACAAGGGCCTAGCTTTTCAGGTCAATGCGACATAGAAGAAGCCTCTATGGCACAAGTCGACATCGCTGCGGCGCGTTTATCAGCTGCCCTCGACAGGTTAGAGACGATATTGAAAGCAGGTGGTCGCCCGCTGCCTTCGGTCTCGCCAGATATTGTAAACCGCATTGACCTGATGGAAACGAAAATTGATCAAGTTCTTCAAGAGCTTGAGCCCTTTACTTCCCCAAAAGAAGGATCATAGGCCCCATGGCGGATGTTCGCGTGACGGTGAATGAGCAGGTTTATCAAATCACCTGCGGCGAAGGGGAAGAAGACAGGGTCACCGCCCTTGCCCAATATTTAGATGGCCATATTCAACACCTCACCTCAAATATTGGCCATATCGCGGAAAGCCGCCTTCTTATGCTGGCGGGTCTGACCGTCTGTGACGAGCTTTTCGCAGCGCGAGAGCAACTCAGCGCTGGCCGCCCTCAACCGGACCCCGCCCTTGAGCTTTTGCTTCATGACGCAGCAGAACGGATTGAGAGGTTAACCACCGCTTTGCAGACAGAGGATGCGCAAGGGGAAAACCCTGCTTCTTAAGCCTTTGGCCAACCGATAATGCCAGCTGTTTTTTCTTCTCCATTCTTGCTGTCTCTCCTTTGCGCCCTTAGATAATGCTTTCGCTGCCCGGTTCGTTAGGACCGAATTCCCCGGGGCCTTACATTCTAGCTCGGGAACCGCCGCTGAAATCGGCCGTGGCCTTTTTCACGTGGTGCCCACCTGTACCTTCGGGTCCAGGGCGAAACAGGTGTCCGACGGCCGGTGCGGCTTTATATATATTGAGATATGTTTTGCTAAGGATCCCATCGTCATGGTTATTGCCCCTATTCCTTTAATCGATTGGAAGGCGGCTTTTCGCAAAAAAGCGAAAACGGCCCGGGGGCAGGCCGCTGAACGCCAGCCAGATGCAGCCCGCTTTGCGGCAAGCGCTTTTATGAGCCGTTTTACCCCCGATGCGCCGAGCCGCATTGCCCTTTACCATCCGAAGGGGGATGAATTAGACCCTTGGCCTCTTGCGGAGCGTTTGATGCAAGAAGGCCACTCTGTTTTATTGCCGGTGGTGGTGGGAAAGAAAAAGCCCCTCATCTTCCGCCTTTTTGAAGTGGACAAACCCCTTGTGGAGGGGCCCTACGGCATTATGGAACCTGGAGACCAGGCAGATCAACTTACCCCGGATATTATTGTTGTCCCTCTTCTTGCCATTCGCCCTGATGGCGCACGGCTTGGAATGGGGGGCGGGTTTTACGATAGAACCTTAGAGGTTTTGCGGGCAGAGAGGGATCTTCTTGCCGTTGGATTTGGCTATGGCGCCCAGTGGATGGAACGGTTTCCCGTTGATGCCCATGATCAATTTTTAGATGGTTTTGTCAGTGAACGGGGCGCAGAACGATTTGATCGGCGGCGATAATTTATATGGGGCTGTACTCAAATGGGGAGAGCTGATCCCAATCAATCACTTTTGCAATAATAGGCTTGGCCGCTTCAGGGATATCTTTCACCCATTTTTGCTGGCCATAGTAGTCTTGATAATATCGCCAATCCTTAGAGGCATCTTTCGTACTTGAACGGATGATATTAGGCTGATCCACAGCGTCCTTTAAAAGGGGTCTGATTTCTTCAAAGACGGTGCGCTGATCGACGCAAAAATCCTCAAACCGAATAAACCGATAGGCATAGCCAGCAGCCTCAAGCTGTTTCGCGAATGAAAGATAAGAGGCAATTTTTTCATTATAAAGAACTGCCGGTGTTAAAAGCCGGCCCTCTAACCGGTCTCTTTTCAGTGTTTGCCAGGGGGCGGTGACAAATTTATCTAAAGGACGCTCAATCGGTGACAGGGCATTATAGGGGCGCCGCAGTAAAGCCTTGAGCCAAGAGGCAGGGTGGCGGGTCATAAAAATAACGGGTACGTCTTTAAAATCTTCTACCGAAGAAAAAGAGGTGGCCGCATGTTTCCACGCAAAAGAGGGAGAGGTTTTCGAAAAAGCACGGTCTAAGGCGGCTTCTTTCCACTTCAAGCTATGGGGAAGACGGTTAATCAGCCGAATTTGCCATTTTACGAAGGGAGAGACAGCCTCCGCCGTCGAGGGGCGCACAACAACATCGGCGTTTTTTTCCACCAATTGCTTTAGCGCATTGGTTGACGTGTTCCGCTCACCAAAAATTTTTATGGAATGGGTCGCCGCCATCATCTTCGGATTGCCCCTTATACGCTTTTGAACAAATAAATTTTCAAATAGCAGGTGAAGAAAAGAGGGACAATATCAATCCACATCCTCTGAAGGACAGTTTTGATAAATCTTTTTGAAAGTGGAAATTTAAGCGGCTGTTAAAATAGGTTTCCGAGACGCTAACCACTGTCTGGCTTGCCGCTGGGCTTCAGCAATCTCACGGGGGGACATTTCTAAAGTGAGCTGCTGGCGATATTCCTTTGCAAGCTCATTTCCCTGTAGTGCCGCCAAATTAAACCATTTATGCGCTGTGATCAGATCGGCTTTTTCATCGGCCCCAGGGATAGATGCCTCAATCCCTAAACGATACATTTCATCCGAAGAGAAAATTTTCTCCGCCCCTTCTAATGAAGTATGAATAACTTCTACAGACATTGTTTACTCCTATTACCAACTCGTTCATTTATCTGAGTGGTCTTCTTACGTTAACCTTGAAAGAGAGAAGAGCACCGTGTGGTGAACATCCGGTAAAGGAGGTTTTTGCTTTTTGTTTACTCGGGGTTGATGCCACGTTAATGACGATTGCTAAGATATTAACCTTGACGGGAACAAAATTGGGTATAGAGACTTTCATCCGTAATGGGTGTAATCCCCCACTCCGTTTCTTTTTGCCCCTGCTCCCCTATAGGGCGAGACCATTCCACCGTCACCATCACCGTATCCGGATGATTATACGCATAGGTAAATTGGCGCTCTAACTTCACCCCGCCCACCGTATCTTCTGACCATATGAAAAAGCAGGGCCGTCCCTCATCTTTTATGGGGTTTGTAAGATGTAAGCTTGTAAAAACACGCACCGGTGACCTTGGGAAAAGGGCCACCATGTTGCCGCCGGTATTTTCCTCCCGCACAATGAGAATACTCCCCATAGGGGCTATTCTTTCAATAGGCGCTTTAAGCGCTTGATATGGGGTGAATTGACGACACTCGTTACAAAAGGGGGGCCCTGGAAAAAGAGTTGCTGTCAGGCGCAAGCCCATCACCAAAACAGCAACACCCCCACAACTCCACAGCCAAGCGGGTAATCTTTTTTGCACAGCCCTCCCCAAAAAGGCACTGGTTAGGGCGATATAGGCGGGCGCCAAAAGCGGGATAAAATATCGCTCAGAAACGCTGCTGGCCCCGGTGAAGAGGACAACCAGTACCATCATGCATAAGCATATACCGCTCACCCAAAGCAAAATCGCCTCTTCTTTTAAAAAGCTCCAGCGTGATCGCCACCAAGGAAAGGTCAGGCTGGCGATCACCAGGGCCCAGGGGAGAAAAAAGGACAAGGTAGAAACCACAAGACTACCAAGGCCGGACCACAAACGATCCCCGTAAAGACCTTCTGTCTTTAAAGTTCCTTCAATCGTGCCTTTATAAATATCAGCCTGGGACAAAAACCACATAAAATGGGGGGCAGTGATAATGATGACCATCAGCGGAAGAAAAAGCGTATCTAGGCGCGCCATACGTTGGCGCCCGTGGCGCAGAAAAGCAAAAGAAA
>JBCCMT010000192.1:0-4441 GCA_039026195.1 Pseudomonadota bacterium
CCTATGTTTCACAGCATCACCGCAAGTTCCGTCTTTGCACTCTTGTCCGTTTCCATATCGACGGCAGCACAAACAGAGGCTTCGGGTGATGGTTTATCTCAAACGGCGCAAGGGGTAAGCGAAGACGATACAATCATCGTTCAAGGAACGCGGGGGAGTTTTCCCCTTGGCGTTGGGAAATCAACAACCTTGGGTGTTCTTGGTGATCGTGACCTCATCGACACACCCCTTAGTGTGAAGCGATTTGAAGAACAGTTCATCCGGGATGTTCAGGCTGTAAGAATTGCTGACTTTGCCACGCGAGATGCATCTTTTGCTGTCCAAAGCTCGCCTGCAGATTCTGTTCTATCCAATGCCCTTTTAAGAGGGTTTCGCATTGGTTTTACGGAGTATAGTTGGAATGGCTATTTCCCCCTTATCTCCCGTAACCCGCCCTTAGAAATCGTTGAATCGATTGACATCTTAAAGGGGCCAACGAGCCTTCTCACAGGCGCTCGGCCCTTTAGCCCAACGGCGGGAACAATCAATCTACGGACGAAAGCTCCGACAGCTGAACCATTAACCCAAGTCACCGGCCGGTTTTTGGGGGACGGCATATTTGGGGGGGACGTTGATTTCAGTCGGCGGTTAGAAAGTGATGATCGCTTTGGGTTTCGGACCAATATAGCCTATCGGGAAGGCGACCCTTTAAAGGATAATCAGCGTGAGGAAGCTTTTACAGGTCATGTCGCTTTTTCCTATGAAGGAGATCGACTTGAGGTCAATGCCGAAGCTTTATACTCCGACTATGTTTTAGAAGGACGAAATGATGGAGCGCTTTTTTATCAGCCAGGTGTCGATATTCTAAAGCCTATTCCCGATTATGAGCGACTAGCGGCGCCTGATTGGACCTATATTGAGCTAGAAACCAAAACCACTCAAGTTCGAGCAAAATATGATCTTACGGAGAGTGTGGAGTTGTTCGGCGCTATCAATGTTGGCAATTTCTTTCTCTCTCCCAAAGCATTGCAAGTTTTTGTAGCCGACAATGAAGGCAATGCGGATGTCGGCGGATTTTTCTTTGCTTTCGATGCAGATCAAGTTGCCGGTGATATTGGTTTAAGATGGCGCATTGAAAATGAGATATTTACCAATCAGCTTACCTTGACAGGTAGCTTTTTCTCTTACGATTCTGGAAGCAGTAATTTTCAAAGAGGCATTGATCTTACGAATGGCGCTCAAATCAATGTTTATGACTATGATGCTTTAATTTCGGTGCCAAATTTTGACAGTGGTTTCGACAACGCAGATACCATTCCCAAAACACAATTCCGCGAAGCTGTGAGTTATGGGGTGATCAATGAAACATCCTTCTTTGACGGAAAGCTTGATGTCATATGGGGCGGCCGCTTTACAGATTTCACACGGGAGAATGCAAGTGGCGAGGCTGTCTTTGAAGGAGATGATTTTTCTCCCTCAGTAGGCGTTGTTTTCAAACCAGCGACGTCTTTTTCTATTTATGCAAGTTATATGGAGGCGCTTGAATTTGGGGCACAAGCCCCAATGGAGGCGATTAACTTTGGAGAGTTCACGTCGCCTGGTCGTTCTGAATCCATTGAAATTGGAGCGAAAGCTGATTTCGGAACCTTTGGTATCACGACGGCTATTTTCGATATCACAAAACCTGCAGCCTTTTTAGATCCAGATACATTGATATTCGATCTCTTCGGAGAGGATCGGCATCGCGGCTTTGAAGCAGATATTTTTGGGGAAATACGAGAAGGGATAAGGATTTACGGCAGTTTAGCCTATCTTGACGCTGAGATTGTCGAGAATGTGAACCCAGCTCTTGAAGGGAACCGACCGATAAATGTGCCTGAGTTATCTCTAGCAGCTGGTTTTGATGTGGATGTGGCTTTCATTCCAAATCTGGCTGTTACTGGGGCCGCGAGATATACAGGTGATCGTTTTTTCGATGCAACAAATGAACGTTCAATTGATGAAGCTGCGGTGGTCGATTTAGGTCTTCGCTATGGCTTTGTCGCTGGCGAAACGGATATGGTGGCGCGCCTTAATGTCACCAATATATTTGACGAGTCCTACTATGCTGGAGCATTTTTCATCACAGCCCCAGGGGAAAGCCGGAATGTGTTGGCTTCTTTGACGGCAAACTTCTAAACCTAAGAAAAAGTGAGAATAGTCTTCATTTTAGGAATGAGGACTATTCTTATTGACAAAAACATCTCCCTCTTTAGAAGATAATTGAAAGTCATTCTTAGATTGAAGGACTCGATGCTTTATCTCAGGGGCAGTATGTCATGGCCAGAATAATGACTTTGTCTAGCTTCGCTCTTATGGCCCGTTGCGTCAGTGTGGTCGTTGGCGGTTATGCTTTAACGGGCGGCATTGTGGTTTTGGTGAGTGCGCTTTTGCACGGCTTAGGTATGAATTTAGCGGACGCTGTGTTGCTCACCATGATGCTTGGCTTTCCTCTTTATGTTGCGCTTGTGATTTGGGGGTTTGCCATGCGCGACCATTGGCGCAGTTCCCTCATATTTTTAGGTCTTGCAAGTGTCTCTATGCCTCTTGCGATCATTTTTACCCCCTCGGTGTAAGGCTATGAAAGAAACATTTCGTGAATCGATGACTTGGCTTCACACCTGGGCAGGGGTGACCATTGGGGCCATGTTATTTGCCATCTTTTGGATGGGGACGCTGACGGTTTTTGATAAAGAGGTGGACCGGTGGATGATGCCGGAAACCCGGGTGGCGTCCACGGCGCAGGCTGATCTCAATCTCGATCAATTCATGCAAATTCTGGAAGCAGACAATGCTGATCGCACGATGGAGAGGGCGTATATTGGTTTTCCCAAAGAGCGTCGTCCTTATATCAGTACCTATATCAATTATAAAGACGGGGAATATTCAAACACCCGTTATCGGGCCGACACCTTAGAAGCGTTGCCTGAGGAGCAATCCCATGGCGGGTCTGGGTTTTTCTTCCCCTTTCATTTTAGATTGCATTTAACCTGGAACAATTTGGGATATTGGCTGGTGGGCTTTTCAGGTCTGGCCATGCTGGTGCTGCTTGTCTCTGGGGTGATTATCCATCGCAAAATATTTGTCGATTTCTTTCTCTTTCGCGCCAAGAAGAATATTCGCCGATCATCCTTAGATTTGCATAATATCACGGGTGTGTTGGCTTTGCCTTTCCACTTATTCATTACAGTGACGGGGCTCATTATCTTTGGCACTTGGTATATTGCCTTGCCCTGGTTGGTGGCTGAAAATTTTGGGGTGAAAACAGCTGATCTTTACGATCACGCTGATGCCTATGGTCAATATGAACGTGAAAGTACGGAGGATATTGGCCAGCGTGTCTCCATGAATGGATTGGTGGAGCAAGCTGAAGCCATTTGGACAGAGCGGTATGGCGAGGTCACCAAAGCGGATAGTTTGCGTTTATTCCATGTGGGAACCGCCCAAGAATATGTCACTGTGCGCCGTGTCTTCCCATCCCGGCGGGTGGAGATGGCTTTGGATTACACCACCTTTGACACAATCAGCGGTGAAGTTTTACAAGATGAACAATCTTCAGGCATTCGTCGGGCCAGCGCTTGGCTCTCTGGCCTCCACTTTATTCAGTTTGATCATTGGGTTTTACGATGGCTTTACTTCGTGGGGGGGCTCTTCGGCTGCGTATTGATTGCCACAGGATTTATTTTCTGGATGGCTGCGCGAAAGAAAAAGGGGGCGGAAACCCAACCCTTGAAAATCCGCTTTGTTGAAGCGTTGACCATTGGTGCTGTCACAGGGATGATCCTTTCGACGGCGTTCTTTATGGTGATCAATCGTGTTCTCCCGGCGACAGAATATATAGGGGAACATTTCCGCGCTGATCTTGAGGCCTTAGCGTTTTTCATCATCTGGATTGTAACCTTTGCCCACGCCGCATTTCGCGGGAGCCGCGCTTGGAAAGAGCAATGTTTCGGCATAGCCCTTTTGGCGGCTCTGGCGCCGGTCTTAAATGCGGTGACGACGGGGGATCATCTCTTTAAGACCCTGCTCAATGGCAATTGGGCTGTTGCTGGGGTTGATTTAGTTTTATTAAGTTCAGCGGCGTTCGCGGGTTATATCTGTGTGCGGATGTCAAAAAAGAAAGAGGCGGGTAAATCTATGCCGGTTCAGCAACTCTCTCCTGCGGAATAGCGTTCATGTTTATGCTGATTATTCTTATTGCCTTCGTTGCTTTTAGTTTCATTGCCATGAGCCAAGATCGCCATTTGCGTGATATTGGCGGGAAAAAAGCGCATTTTCAAAAACCCCTTGCCCGCTGGGCGGGGGGGCTTTTGCTGACCCTTAGTTTTGCAATTACCATCATGTTAGAAGGGTGGAGTTTTGGGGTTCTTTTGTGGCCCGTCGCGATTACAGTAAGTGCGACTTTTGTAGCCATTATTCTCAC
>JBCCMT010000193.1:0-4397 GCA_039026195.1 Pseudomonadota bacterium
GGCGCCGAGGAAAACTTTATATTTAAGTTAGTCGATTATCATCGGCATTTCCTCTTGTTTCCCAAAATTTGCTTTTCACTCAAGTTTTTGGCCGACCTTTATCCAGACTGAATATGCTTCCAGATCAAATTACCCTTGATGAAATCAAGGAAAAATCACCACAAGACCTTGTGAGTTTCGCCGAAGAAGTGGGTGTGGAAAATGCCTCCGCTTTACGGAAACAAGATTTGCTCTTCGCCATCTTAAAAGAATTGGCCGAAGAGGATGTGGAAATTATCGGCAGCGGGGTGTTGGAAATTCTGCCCGATGGGTTTGGCTTTCTTCGCTCTGCCGATGCGAATTATTTGGCGGGCCCGGATGATATTTACTGTTCGCCACAACAAATTCGGAAATTTTCCCTCAAAACAGGGGACACGGTTTTAGGAGAGATCCGCAGCCCTAAGGATGGGGAGCGTTATTTTGCGCTGACCAAGGTCAACTCCATCAATTTTGAACCGCCTGAAAAAGCGCGGCTGAAAGTCCATTTTGACAACCTTACCCCGCTTTACCCTGATGAACGCCTCATGATGGAGGTGGAAAAAGAGAGTACGAAAGACTTATCTTCCCGTGTGATTGATATTGTGGCCCCCTTAGGGAAGGGACAGCGGGCCTTGATCGTGGCCCCACCGCGGACAGGGAAAACGGTTCTTTTGCAAAATATTGCCCACGCGATCACCTCTAATCACCCTGAATGTTATGTCATCGTTCTCCTGATTGATGAACGGCCAGAAGAGGTGACAGATATGCAACGGTCCGTAAACGGTGAAGTTGTGTCCTCCACCTTTGATGAGCCTGCGTCTCGCCATGTTCAGGTTTCTGAAATGGTCATCGAAAAAGCCAAACGATTGGTGGAACATGGCCGGGATGTGGTGATCTTGCTTGATTCCATCACGCGGCTGGGCCGGGCTTATAACACGGTGGTTCCAAGCTCTGGGAAGGTGTTGACCGGCGGGGTGGATGCCAATGCCCTTCAACGGCCCAAGCGATTTTTCGGGGCGGCCCGGAATATTGAAGAGGGCGGATCTCTCACCATTGTTGCCACAGCCCTGATTGATACCGGGTCTCGCATGGACGAGGTGGTGTTTGAAGAATTTAAAGGGACGGGGAACTCCGAAGTGGTCCTTGACCGGAAAGTGGCAGATAAGCGGACCTTCCCTGCCATTGATATTGCCAAATCAGGCACGCGGAAAGAAGACCTTCTGGTGTCTAAGGAAGATCTTGCGAAAATATTCGTGCTGCGCCGGATTTTGTCGCCCATGAATCCCATGGATTCTATTGAGTTCCTATTAGATAAACTCCGTCAAACCAAAACCAATCGTGATTTCTTTGATTCCATGAATACCTAAAGCATTTCCAGGCCAAGCCTGCCCCGGACCCCGATCCGGGGTGTGTGCGGTTGGCCGTTTGGAAATGCGAAAAAACAAAAACTTAAAGCGTCTCGGTGATTCCGATTGAAGTGGAGACGCTTTAAATAAGGTTTAATGGCAGAGGGTTGGGCTGACCGCTAAATCGTTTGATTGTAGAATTTTGTGGGCGGTATAAGGGCGATCCGTTGCCAGAATATCCACTCCCATATTAGCCAGGTCGGCATATTTTTGATCATTCCCGCTTGCTGCCAACTCTTTATCAATGGATGAGCGCCCGCCGAGGGTGCCGAAAATAACCTCTACATCTTGCGCGTCTAATTGCTCATAGAGCTGAGGGTTTGGGACTTTATTCCCTGTCCAAGCCAACAAACGGTGGGGTTCCACGCCTTTTTCGATAAGCTGGTCATGATTGTCGATGGTTTCCATGGGAACTGAAAGCATACTGTTGGGAAACCGGCTATTTAAGGCAAGTACTTGCCCTTCCGTGTAGGCGATAGGAATGACCCAGCCCTCTGCCCCCACCCGTTTTACGATACGGGCAACATCATCATAATCTGTGCCCCATTTGATATCGAGTTGTAAAATCGCTTGCCCCTCGGCCCAGATAAGAGCCTCTTCTAAGGTGGTCAGGCCATAGGCGGTGACATCCCCATTTTTATCTTTCAATGAAAGGGTGCGTAAGGTCTCCCACTTTGTTTCGCTTGCATTTCCTGCGCCGGTGGTGGTTCTGCCTAATCGGTCATCATGGTGAAGAAATAAAATGCCGTCCGCACTGGTCCGAATATCAATTTCTAAAAGGGGGGTGACCTCCCTGACGGTTCGCTGAAAGGTCGCAAGGCTGTTTTCAGGATATCCTTTATCCCGTCCCCCGCGATGGGCGGAAACCAGCGTTTTCCCCTCCGCATCCAAACAATCAAAGTAACTGGGGAGGTTTGCCGATGGGGCGATACGTAAGGGGGCCGTCACCTCTTCTTCAGATGTGCAGGCCATAAGAAAGAGGAGGAGGGTCAAACCCATCCAGAAAGCTTGCATTTTCACATATCTCTTAAAAAGCTGCCATGATATAGATCAAGGTTAGACGATCTATCAGGAGATGAATATGAAAATTACCGTCAATATCGAATGCAGCCCCATAGAGGCCCGTCAATTTTTTGGGCTGCCGGATGTGACCCCTGTGAATGAGACCATCATCAATGCCATGGTGGAACGAAGCAAAGAAAATTTAGAAACCTTGAGTGATCCAAATTTATTTTGGGCAAAGGCCATGGCCGCAGGCGGATCGAATATGGAGGTGATGCAGGCCTTATTCACGAAAGCCATGGGGGGCGATACCGCGCCAACGAAAGAGTAAGCGTAAATAGGTGTTTTAAAATCTATCCATGGCTTCTCTCTCATCCTCCACAATTTTCGCATGTTCATCGGGCGCAGGTCGGGCGGGCATCGCCGTTTGGCGGGTCAGTGGGGCACAGGCGGGGCAGGTGATTGATCAACTCACAAAAGGAAGGCGGCCTAAGCCGCGATATGCCGCCCATCGAGTGATTTACGATCTTGATGGCGATCAGATTGATGACGGCCTCATTCTTTGGTTGCCAGGCCCAAACACTGTCACAGGGGAGGATGTTGCCGAATTTCACCTACACGGATCAATCGCTGTTGGGGATAAATTTGCATCGGTTCTCACCGCCCTTGGGTTAGAGCCTGCTGCATCGGGGGCGTTTACCATGCGCGCCTTTGCCCATGGGCAGATGGATTTATTGGGGGTCGAAGGGTTAGGGGATCTTTTAGACGCAGAAACCGAAAGTCAGCGGAAACAGGCGCTAAATAGCCATGTTGCGCGGGATAAAACCATGGTTTGGCGGGAGGGGTTCGTGAAAAGCTTAGCCAGCTTGGAGGCCGCTGTTGACTTTCCTGATGAAGAAGATGTCCCTGACACTATTGCCAATCAAGCTCTGCCAATTATAAAAGATCTTTATAAAGATATAAAAGCTTCTCTTGCGGAAACGAGGCAAGGTCAAAAAATCAGAGAAGGGGTTAGCCTAGCGATCATCGGGCCGCCGAATGTGGGGAAATCAAGCCTTTTAAATAGATTATTGGGGGAGGACCGCGCGATTGTCTCTGACCGACCAGGCACAACACGGGATATTGTTTCTGCCCGGTTTAATATCGCGGGCCGTGTGGTGAATATTCTAGACACGGCAGGACTGCGGAAGGAGAGTCAGGATAAAATTGAAAAAGAGGGGATGGCCCGCAGTCTCCAAACAGCAAAAGAGGCTGATATTATTTTATTGGTCGAGGATGAGTATAGTCATCTAAAGTCCTTTGAGAAAGAGCTGGAAAACCTAAATTTTATCCGTGTAAAGAATAAAATAGACATGCAAGGTCCTAGTGATAAGGTGGATATCAATGTATCCGCCCAAACGGGGGAGGGGGTCAGAGCCCTTTTATCACGACTGGAAAAAGAGATTATTTCAACGGCGAGCCCCTCCCTTTTCCCAAGGGAGCGCCAAGCAAGATTGCTGGAGCTATGTGAACAACGCCTGCGTTATATTTTAGATAATCCAGCGCAAGAGGCAGAGCTTTTATCGGAAGATATTCGCCTATGTGTAACCGCCTTAGACCAGTTGGTGGGTCGGATCAGCACAGAGGATGTGTTGGGGTCAATTTTTTCATCATTTTGTATTGGGAAATAGCAATCCTTTGCTATGTAGGGCTATATTTTCACTAAAGTCTGTGAGCCCCATGAAAAATTACGATTTTGATGTCATTGTTGTAGGCGGCGGCCATGCGGGCACAGAGGCGGCGGCGGCGGCCGCACGCGTGGGGGCAAAAACAGCTTTGGTCACCCACAAATTCTCTACGATTGGGGAGATGTCATGCAACCCTGCGATTGGGGGCTTGGGCAAAGGACATTTGGTTCGGGAAATTGATGCTTTAGATGGTCTTATGGGCCGGGCAGCCGACCGGGCAGGGATTCAGTTTCGTCTGTTGAAC
>JBCCMT010000194.1:0-4379 GCA_039026195.1 Pseudomonadota bacterium
GTCACCTTAACCGAAGCACAAAGGGCTGCCGCTGATCAAAACCGTCTTTTCCCTCTTTCGATCGGGTCTGAAGGCACTTGCCAGATTGGCGGCATCCTCTCCACAAATGCGGGCGGGGTCAATGTGATCCGCTATGGGAATATGCGGGACTTAATCTTAGGGGTTGAAGCCGTCCTGCCCGACGGTCGTATCTGGCATGGACTGAACCGTTTACGGAAAAACAACACAGGCTATGATTTAAAACATCTTTTCATCGGCGGCGAAGGCACCTTGGGTATCGTAACAGCAGCTGTGCTAAAACTTTTCCCCCAAGCGGTAGATCAAGCCACAGCTTTCTTGGCGGTGCCCTCTGCTGCGGCAGCAGTTGATCTTTTAGGGTTCATCCAAGAACGCTCCGGCGGGCAGATTACCTCCTTTGAGTTGATGAATGCCCATATGGTCAATTTGGTGATAGATCAGTTTACCGACCTTCACCATCCGGTCGAAACCAAGACCCCCTATTATGTACTGGTGGAATTAAGTGCAGGGCAAAAGGGTGGCCTTGAAGCGATTTTAGAAAATATACTGGCCGACGCCTATGAAAAGGGGTTGGTCAAAGACGGCACTCTTTCTGCCAATCAAACCCAAAGTCAAAGCCTCTGGGCCATTCGCCATAACGCCTCCGAAGCCATGAAAAAAACAAGGCTGACTTGTGTGAAATGCGATATCTCTGTTCCCATTGATGATATTCCCGCCTTTTTAGAAAAAGCAGATGACGCCATGGAGGCGATGATGCCCGGCACGCAAGTCATTGCTTTTGGCCATATGGGGGATGGGAATATCCACTATGACATTCTCGCCCCCCAAAACCGTAGCGAGGATTGGAAAGCCATGGCCACAGAGGCGGAACATAAAGTCCATGACATCGTCGCCTCTTTAAACGGATCAATCTCCGCAGAGCATGGCATTGGGGTGTTAAAACGAGATGAGCTCCCCACCCGGAAAACAGCTGTGGAAATGGAGATGATGCGGTCCATCAAAAACGCCTTTGACCCTAAGGGGCTGATGAACCCTGGAAAGCTTCTCATCCCTTAACTCACTAAAAATATGATGAGCTTGAGAAAAACATATGGGCGTATATATCGCTTTTCCCTGCAATTGTTCTAAAGAGGCCTCGTCGCCTTAAGGAAAAACGGCTGTTTGACGGGGCGAAAAGACATCACCCCTTAGAAAGAATCAATCAAATGCTGTCTTTTCTAAAAGAGAATTATCGGTGGATCGGTGGCGGTTTCCTCCTCACCTATTTTTCCAGTTTTGGTCAGACCTTTTTTATCGCGTCCTCCGTTGCAGAATGGCAGGCCCAATTTGGGTTGAGCCATGGCGGGTTTGGCGCCCTTTATTTCATGGCAACCTTGGGGAGTGCACTCCTTCTGCCCTTTGTGGGGCGGTTGGTAGACATCATCCCAGAACATAAAGTCATTGCTGTGGTGGTGCCGATATTGGCCCTGGCCAGTTTAATGGCAGCCTTTGCCTCCTCTCTTATTATGCTGACCTTAGCGATTTTTCTGCTGCGTCTGTTTGGCCAGGGGATGATGACCCACATCGCCCTAACCGCCACGGGTCGATGGTTTGCAGCTCAACGGGGCCGTGCGGTCTCCCTTGTGGTGATGGGCCATCAGGGAGGGGAAGCCACCCTCCCCTTAGCCTTTGTGGCCGTGGGGATGGCCTTTGGATGGCAAGCCGGATGGATTGCGGGGAGTATTGCGATGTTGCTGGTGGCGCTACCCCTTGGGGTTTGGGCCTATCGCGTCCCCCGGCTGCCAAAAGGACAAAGCGAAAAAACCGCCACAAAAGTGAGGGAATGGACACGAAATGAGGTTTTAAAAGACCCTATCTTCTGGTTGATACTGACTGGTACCCTAGCGCCCCCTTTCATTGGTACCACCATCTTCTTTCACCAGGACTATTTGACCACCTTGCGGGAATGGCCACCCCAGCTCTTTGCCCAGGGACTTTCTGTGATGGCCATCACAACCGTAACCTGCGCATTGCTTAATGGTGCGATCATTGATCGGTATGGGGCCAAATCTGTTCTCCCCTTCTTCCTGCTGCCATTGTCGGCGGCCTGTTTTGCTGTGGCGTTCTCAGATAGTGCCCCTACCCTTTTCTTTTTTATGTTTCTGCTTGGCATCAGCTATGGCATTTCAGCAACCCTGTTTGGCGCCCTCTGGCCTGAGATTTACGGCACCAAACATTTAGGAGCTATCCGATCTGTTATTGTTTCCGCCATGGTGCTCGCCACCGCCATTGGGCCAGGGATCACCGGGGCCTTGATCGACTATGGCATTGATTTGCCATCGCAGCTTTTTGCCTTGGGCGGCTATTGTCTATTAACCGCGCTGAGCATGGCGACGGCTTCCCTTATTCTTCGTCGTCGAGCCCGAAAGGAAGCAGCAGGCCTTGAGGCGATTTTATAGCTAAGGGGCTTACGCGAACCCCATAAAAAACGCTATTTCCCCATCCTTTAGGGAAATAGCGTCTTAAAGTATTTCCAGGCCGAGCCTGCCCCGGACCCCGATCCGGGGTGTGTGCGGTTGGCCGTCCGGAAATGCAAAAACACAAAGACTTAAAGCGTCTCCGCGATTCCGATTGAAGCGGAGACGCTTTAGAGATTGAGCTATGAGCCATTTGGTTAGGGACCAGATTAGTCCTCAATCACCGAAAATGTCTTGATTTTTGTTGGGCTTTTTGGTGGCTCGCCTTTTTCAATGGCATGAACAGCGTCCATCCCCTCCACCACACGGCCCCAAGCGGTATACTGACCATCAAGGAAGGTCGCATCATCAAGGCAGATAAAAAACTGGCTTGAGGCAGAATTGGGGTCATTTGCCCGCGCCATAGAGGCAATGCCCTCCACATGGGGCTCATCATTGAATTCAGCTTGGATATTGTCACCCGCGCCGCCCATGCCGGTGCCATCGGGACAACCGCCTTGGGCCATAAAGCCGTCGATCACCCGATGAAAATTGAGCCCATCATAAAAGCCATCTTTCGCCAGTTTTGAAATTTGCGCCACATGTTGAGGGGCTTTATCATCAAGGGCTTCAATCACCACGTCACCGGTTTCAAGCTCAAGTTTAAATTTTGTCATAGGGTCAATTCACCATTTATACGGACAGGGACGTTAATGCTGCACGCATCATCAATAAAACCGTCCTCTGTCATTTTTCCAGAAGTTATCAGATAGTCTTTAAAGATATCGCTCGCAGGATCAAGATACTCAATTTCCGATTGCTCATCGGCAGGTAGCTGATCCATCATACGCATACGCACGATCGGGGTTGGCCGCACGGGCGGCTCCCCCCTATTGATGCGGCGCGCATTTTTATAGCCGCTTACCACCTTGCCCCAGACGGTATAGGCACGATCAAGGATATCCCGGCTATCCCCAAACATCACAAAAAACTGACTATTGGCAGAGTTGGGGTCCCCCGCCCGGGCCATGGACATCACTCCCTGACAATGAAGCCCCCAAAGGGCATATTGGTCCCGTGCTAAAAATTTGGCCAAGGTGGGCGCTTGGGTCCCGACGGGGATGGTGCCCACAAAGCCCACTTGGGCGGCCCGGTCATCGCGGCCCACAATATCGGCGGTCGCAATGGTTTGGGCGCTATGGGTAAACTCCCCCGCAATGTTAGGCAGGTCTGAGGCCCCGCGCCCGGTCCCGGTGGGGTCGCCCCCTTGGGCCATAAAGCCATCAATCACCCGGTGGAAAATAATACCGTCGTAAAAGCCTTGGCGCGTAAGGGTTTGAATGCGCTCAATATGGGTTGGGGCAAGGTCAGGGCGAAGTTCAATGATCATGGTGCCTGACGGCAACTCCATCACCACGAGATTTTCAGGAGACACCCCGATCCACGCCGCCTCAGGCGCAGACAAGAGCGCCGCCTCCTCCGCAGAAAGCGACGGCGTCTCTTGCGCGTGGCTTACGGCAAAAAGGGGGAGAAAAATGGCGACAAAGAGAGACGAAATTTTCAGCATCCCTCCCCTTAGAGCAGGATGAAGGGCGCGGTAAAGAGAAGATGACAAACTCTCTTTTGCCGCCTAAGGGTCAACTCATAGGATAATTCGTATTTTTAAAGCCCTTTTTAAAACCCTTACGGTTTAATAAGTTCATGAGCGCTCCCTCCCTCTTTCCAGATGTGATTTGCGGTGTTGAAACACGACAAACCGAAGAAGATGCCATTCGCATCCTTATACTGTCCCTTAAAAAACATTATCCATCTCCGCTGCCGCCCATTTATTTTGTGTGCCCCGCCCCCACCCCTGCCTTTGAGGAGTGGATGACACAGCAGGAGGGGGTGATTTTGGATCAAGAGCCCCTTGAAGGGACCTATCAA
>JBCCMT010000195.1:0-4362 GCA_039026195.1 Pseudomonadota bacterium
CCCAGCCATCAAAGCCCCTGTTGCGGTATGACCCAAGACGTAAAACGCACAAAGAGTAAGTTATCTCTTATCGTGGCCATGGCTAATAATGGTGTCATTGGCCGTGATGGTCAGCTCCCCTGGCGGATGTCAAGCGACCTTAGGTGGTTCAAAACCATCACGACGGGAAAGCCAATCATTATGGGGCGAACAACCTATGAAAGTCTAGGGCGCCCCCTGCCCGGCCGCACGAATATTGTTTTATCTCGCCAAAACCTTGAGTTTCCTGAGGGTGTTATCGTCTGCCCCACCCTTGATGAAGCCCTACAGGCCGGAGAGAAAGCAGCGTCCCATATGAGCGCAACTGAAATATGCGTTATCGGCGGGGCCAATATTTATGAGCAAACGCTTCCCTTTGTGGATATTATTTACCTCACACGCATAAACGCCGACATAGAGGGGGATCGGCTTTTCCCCCTCCCCTCAGATCCAGATCGCATATGGCATATTGACCAAATCGATCAGATTGGCCGGGATGATAAAAATCAGTATGATGCTGTTATTGAGAAATGGACTCGGCTTTAAATTAGTGTACTGCCAAATAGATAAATGAGTTTATCTTGGCACAAAGCAATATCCCAATATTTTGTATAACAATTTTGCCATTAGAAAATCTGCCGCATGAAGAAACGGGTGCGGTTTTAGACCTGTCATCAGAACGGTACTTACCCTTTTTTGACTGCTCACGGCCTTTAGCAAAGACGTCGCCTCTGCCCAGGATAGCCCCCCGGGGCTTGGGGTTTCCACCGCAGGCATCACGCTGATATCAAAAACACTGGCATCAAAGACCAACACCACCGCATCGGTTTGGATCGCTTGGGGGACCTCTGTGGGCCAGGACTGGCGGTTCTCCTTAGCCAAAAAACGATTATAGCCTGGAGGGCTCTTTTTAATATATTGCGCTTCAATCGCCGTGAGTTCTCGTACCCCAACGCTCACCACCGCCAGATCACGATCTAACAAAGACCTCACTGCCCCCTCTTTTAAAAGGTTGGGGGAGGATGAAAAATGAAGAATAGTGAAGGGAGGGGAGAGAAAATCAGGAATATACCTGGCAATGCTCTGATCACCCCCTAAAAGGACGGGAAGGGTTTGGTTTTGAACCTGCTGTCTGGCCGTCTCCACAAGCGCTTGGGGGTCATGCACCGGCGGTGTAACAAAGGGATCAAACCCCCTTTTCACCACCGCCCAATGCTCTTCATCAAAAAGTTCCACCTGGGGGCTGGCCTCAAGAATAGCTGTCGCCGCCTCCGGCCTTAGCCCTAATGAAGTGGGAATAACCGCCACCTTAGGCGCACCGGCGGGGGCCTGGCCGGCCTCTTCTTGATCAAAAATGACAGACATGCTCACGCAAATTGTCCTGTGTCCAGAATATGATCCACATAAGCTGGCAACGCAAAGGCCGCCTCATGCACCGCAGGCGTATAATATTTAAAGATCAGCCCAGCGGCCTCGACCCTTTTTACCAATTCATCCGATAACGGCTTATCCCCTCCCGCCTGTGCAAAACCTATGGTCATAATGCCCCCTGAATAGGCAGGAACAGCAATGGCGTAAAATTGGGGGGCGTCAAAACTCTTCTTTTGGTGAAGATAAGCCTTTTGTAACTCTTTCGGCTGAAGGAAAGGCAGCCCACATTGGGTGATCATGATCCCCCTATCATTGAGACAGCGCCGACACCCGGCGTAGAATTGAGGGGTGAACAAAACCTCCCCCGGCCCCACAGGATCCGTTGAATCGACGATGATAATGTCATACGTCTCATCGGTCTCTTCAACAAATTTTGCACCATCAGCAATCACTAGATTAAGACGCGGATCATCAAAGGCCCCCGCGGAGAGGCCCGGGAACCATTGTTTTGAAAAATCCACCACGGCAGCTTCGATTTCGACCATGGTGACATGCGCAATGGTGGGATGACGGAACAATTCCCGAATGACGCCGCCATCCCCCCCGCCGATCACGAGAATTCGTTTTGCCGATCCATGGGCAAATATTGGCACATGGGTGACCATCTCATGATAAATAAACTCATCCTTGGTGGAGACTTGGATAAACCCATTCAAGGCAAACAAGCGGCCAAAGACCTCATTTTCAAAAACGATCAGATGTTGATGGTCCACCTCCCCCTCGAAAAGGATTTTATCAACGCGTAAGGAATGACCAATCTCTGGGGTCACCTGCTCTTTGAACCAGGTCTCGCCATTAAGGTCGAACAGAAACGGGCTCATGGGGTGTCCTCGTCTATTTTTCTCAACGCATCTTCCACATGCTCCCCCCGCAAATGGGTGCCGATGGATGTTTTTTTTGCGTGAAAGGCTTTTTCTAAAATAGGAATAGCCTTTTCAGGGGAGGCATCGCCGCACATAAAAATATCAAAGGCAGCATATCCCGCTTCAGGCCATGTGTGTACGGAAATATGGCTTTCGGCAAGCACCGCAACCCCGGACAGACCGCCAGAGGGCAAAAAAGTATGCACATGAAGGTGTAGCAACGTCGCGCCGCACGCCTCAACGCAAGCTGTAAAAACCTCTTCCATATAGGCCTTATCGGTAAGGCGGCCCGCCCCATAGAGGTCAATAATCAGATGGGTGCCCGCATATTTCTTCCCCTCACGGGTAATAAAATGATCTAAAGGCGCGGTATCATCAAAATGAACATTATTGGCCTGAACATCTTCAGGGAAAGGAAGGATTTTACTCATGATACATTCTCCATCCCATGTTGACCCTCTGTCGGGAAAGCGTAAACAGAACCGAAGGGGTCATCGGTGCATAGGTATTTTTCGTAAACCCCAAAGCCGTTAAAAGGCGCGGCCATGGTTTGCCCATAGGCCCCCACCATTCCCACCTCAATATAGTCGCCAGGCTGAACAGTTTTAGGTAGCATAAAGGGCCCCTTCATATATTCCGCATCATCACAAGTGGGCCCGTAAAAATGAAAGGGGTAAAGATCCCCGCCCTTCCCCAAAACCCGTGCGGGATACCGCCAAGCAAAATGCCCTGCATCGTAAAGGGTGCCGTAAATACCATCATTAAGGTAGAGGTCTTGCCCCCGGCGCCCCTCCGCCCGCACCACAACACTGGAAGCCTCCGCACAGAGCGCCCGGCCCGGCTCGCACCAAAGCGCTGCTTGTCGGGCGGATAAAAGCCGATCAAAACGATCTTGAATGGTGGCGGTGAAGCGATGTAGTTCAGGGATATCCATCCCGGGATAGGGCGCAGGAAACCCGCCGCCCACATCCAATATATCCACCAAAACCGAAGCGGCCGTCATGATGGTTTCCACCTCATCCATGGCTTCTGTAAATGCGAGGGGGGCCATGGTTTGGCTGCCGGCATGGAAGGTCACCCCAAGGCGAGCCGCCCGCAGGCGAGCCGCCTGAAGAAGATGGAGAGCCCCCTCCCCGCGGATCCCGAATTTTGTCGCTAAGGACATTTTGGCGTGGGGGTTGGCCACTGCCACCCGTACACAGAGGGTAAGATCCCGCGCCTGCCCTGTGGCGGCCAAAATCTTCTCAAGCTCCGCCTCATGATCAAGGGCGAAAATACGCACCCCATGGTCATGATAGGCCTCTGCAATGGCTTCTGGCCCCTTGATGGGGTGCATATAGGCCAGCTCTGCCTCCGGAACTAGGTTTCGCGCGTGGCGAACTTCGCGAATGCTGGCCACATCAAAACGGGTCACCCCGCCAGCGGTGAGGGCGTGAAGGACGACAGGATCAGGGTTCGCCTTCATGGCGAAAAAAACGTGCCCCTGAAAATGATCGGTAAACCATTTGGCCGCACGCGTGGCCGCATGGGGGCGCAGACATATCACAGGGTCAGATGGCGTTCGCCCTTGCGAAATTATGTGATCAGCAGAAGAATATTGGTCCACCTCATGGGGCCTCCTTTTGAACAATGCCAAAGCCCATAGGGCATCGGGTCATTATGCAAGAAAAAGCGCCGTCCCCCTGAGGCGTCCCCAAATTTGGGGTCTATACGGGTCGCGGCAAGGCGTTGGCCCATAAGGCTTTGGGCGGGGGGTGTAAAGTCCTTCTTTTGCTTTTTAAGGCAAATTTAACGGCAAACCCCCGCCACACTGCGCAAAGCCTGCATGAGGGGGTAAACTTTAAATCAGGTCATAATATAATTGACACAATTTATAGAGATAAACCTTATAAAGGAAAGCAGAGGTGGCGATGGATATTTCAAGACGACAGGCCCTCTGGGGAACATTGTTAGGCGCCAGCGGCATCGCCGGTTGCGCCACAGAAATGAACCGGCAATCCACCACGCCCCTTCCCTACCGCGCCTCCATCGCTTTTGCCCATGGGGTGGC
>JBCCMT010000196.1:0-4345 GCA_039026195.1 Pseudomonadota bacterium
CAGAGGCCCTCTTCAATCGTTAGGGCAAAGAGTATTTCGAGCGCCTCAGCGTCGGGAATGCGATAGGCATCGTCAATGACAATGCCTTCAAGGTTTCTGGTCACCCGCCCTTGGCCAATCCCCTCCATCACGGAGCTGCCTTCACTTTCCAACTCCCCGGTTTTGACCCAAGAATAGATTTTCGCCCCCTCAGGGTCACTAGCCACAATTTTTGGCGCCCCCCGCTCCTTTAAGGCTAAAGACACGCCGCCCAAGGTCCCGCCAGAGCCAACGGCACAGGTAAAGCCATCAACTTTACCGCCTGTCTGGTTCCAAATTTCAGGGCCGGTCGTGTGATAATGGGCATCGCGATTGGCGGTATTGTCAAATTGATTGGCCCAAATGGCGCCGGGGGTGTCCTTTGCCAATCGTTCTGAGTGATGAATAAAATTCTTAGGGTCAGCGTAAGGAACAGCATCAACCTCAATCAACTCTCCCCCAAGCAATCTCACTGCGTTTTTCTTCTCTTCAGATTGGGTGCGGGGCATGACGATTTTTACGTTATAGCCTTTGGCTTTGCCCACAAGGCAAAGGCCGATGCCTGTATTCCCCGCGGTGCCCTCCACAATCGTGCCGCCCGGTTTTAAAGCGCCGCTTTTTTCTGCATCTTCCACAATGTAAAGGGCTGCGCGGTCCTTCACAGATTGGCCAGGGTTTAGAAATTCGCATTTCCCCAAAATCGTGCAGCCGGTTTCTTCAGAGGCGCGGCGAAGTTTGAGGAGGGGGGTATTCCCAATCAGAGAGAGGACGGTGTCATGTTTTTCCATGAGCTCTCCTTAGCGCTGTCTGGCAAGATCACGCAAACAAAGATTGGGGGCAATGAAACACTTATTAAAGCGCACGCGGTCGTCTTGGCTGCCCAAATTCGCACTCAAGGGCGGGCTGATCCCAGTCGGCTAACCTTGCGGCAGCTTCGTAGGTTGATTGCAGAAAATCCATGAGCGTTTGGGTCGGATCGGCGGCTTGCTGTACCACTTTGTAGGGGAGTAAAAACTCACCAAGAGTGTCATCAAAATAGGCTTCTTTTGGGGATATGGTCTGGTCTTTAAAGCCTGTCGGCGTAGGGTAAGCGTAAGCATAAAACATCGCCTCCGTCCCGTTTCCGCCAGGCCAAAAGCCCGCTGAGGAGACCTCATGGCTGTAGGCTTCTTCAGTAATATTGTCTGGCAGGTTGGGAATGCCGCCGGGGTGACGGGGGGCGAGGCGACCGGAAAAACGGGTCACGGCCAAATCAAAGGACCCCCAGAATAAATGAACGGGGCTGGCTTTGCCTAGAAAGCCGGATCGAAAATAGGTAAACACATCTTGGATATAGGTGAGGGCCAAATGAAATTTTTCTACCGCCTGAGGATCATATGGCCTCTCTTCGATGTCTTTTAAAAAGGGGAGGGCATTAGGGATTTCATTAGGACGATGATGAATATGGGGGGTCCCGCCAAGACGCCGAATAAGATCCTGTGTTTTGGTGTAAAAATCTGCAACACTCATCCCCTCAAGGGCAAAACTCTCCACGGCGCCGTCTTGCGCGTGGCCCACCAAACGATGATCTTTTAGATCAAAGTAAATCTCTATATTGGCCCCACTGTCCGGGATCGTCCCCGTCGTTAGACCTCTCGGCGTGACGTAGAGGGTCGCGTGCCAGGAATGGTTGACCCAAGGGGTATGGGCCAGCCGGTATTTGCCCACAATTTGGCTCCAAAGGTGAAGGGCCTTACAGCTCCCCTCCCACTCTTTATAAGGGATATCCGGCCAAGGGCGTTGAGAAGATAAGGTCATATCACAAACCACTTAGATATATTTGGTAGGGTTTTACACTCACCTTTATGATATGCTGACCTCAGATCATTTGGTCAAACATCATGGCTGTAAAGTTTTAGGGTTTGAGGTTATTAAGATGATCCACCAAAATATGGGGCTGCAATGGTTTTGATACCCCTCGGTGCTGGATAAAATCAGGGAGGGCTGAAATAGCCTCCAGCTGTCCCGTGACATAAATAAAGGGAATATCTCGTTGATTAAGTTGCTTGGCAATAGATTCGGCAGTTTCTTCCCCAAGCTCATAGTCGAGAGTAAACGCATCCACTTGCAAATGTTCTGCTGTGGCCAACCCATGTTCTAGGGAATGGCAGATCTCGACTACATTCCATCCCCCCTTAGTTGCAATGTCTTCTATATCTGAAGCGATAAAAAAGTCATCTTCAATCACGACTAAGGTTGGCTGCTTTTCATGGAACATACCCCAAAAACGTGCTTTGTAATGAGCTGGTTCCGTCCCACACTGACATGAGCAATTATGTCGCTATCTATTGACAACTCATTCATATTTACGAATGCTAAACTCACACAATAACATAGATTAATGCATTAAAAGATGGTCTTATCTAAGTCATAGCGCCTGATAGTTTAAAATGTCGACATTGATGCAAACCGAAAAACTAAATCTTCTCATTGAAATTGCGGGTCTTGGTCTTGGGGAAGTCGACTATGTCGCCGATACCATCACCTTAGATGAACGCGCAGCGACCTTCTTCTCTCTGCCAGCGGAGGAAGCGATCCACCGCACTGCGCTGCATGATCGTATCCACCCCGACGATCGGCTTGACATTGAAAAGCAAGTGGATTGTTTGCTCTCTCCTGAAAGCGAAGGTTACATATCCGTTATTCATCGCATCACTAACGAGGATGGCAGTATTCGGTGGGTGAATGCCCGCAAGCAGGTCTATTTTTCTGGCACGAACCCTGACGGTACCCCCCGCCCTGTAAGGGGCCTGGTCGCTATTCAAGACATCACTCAACTGAAAGAGGCCGAAGAAAGAGTGCGCTATTTGATGAGTGAAATGGCGCACCGGTCAAAAAATACTTTAGGCGTAGTTCAGAGTATCGCGAGGCTTACGGCGAGAAATGGCGATCCTGAAACATTTACCGCCCGTTTTGGGGCGCGTCTAGATGCGCTGAGTACGAATAATATGGTCCTGCTTAATAAGCAGACTTCCTGCGCCGATATCGACTTTCTGGTATCATCTCATTTAACACCCTATCGGGGCTCCGACACATCTCGCATTTTAGTTTCAGGCCCCAAAATTGTAATAAAAGAGAAGGCGGCGCAATCCATCGGCATGGCCCTCCATGAACTTGCCACCAATGCAGTGAAATATGGCGCCCTCTCTAATGATGATGGTCAAATAGAGATCAATTGGCAGGTGGAGGAGGGGCCATCGGCTGTCTTTCAGATGTCGTGGAGGGAGATGAACGGGCCGCCGGTGGCAACCCCCACCTCCACCGGGTTCGGGGAGACGGTTATTCGCCGCATGGCAGCGGCAGATGTCAAAGGTGAGGTCACGCTAGATTACGACCCTAAGGGTGTAAAATGGCTGCTAATCGCGCCTTTGGAAAATATTCTACATGCATAAACTATAAATAAAACAGATGTTTAGGAAATATTTCCTATATTGCTGACTGTATATGCCTCCCTATTCTTAAAAGATGGCCCGCAAATCCTGACTTTTCGGAACCATATTCCATTTCCCCCATAAGCCGCCTATATACGCGCTATGTTACATACCCCCCTTACCGATCGCATTGCTGCGGGCCTTGATCTTGGTGTGCCAAAGGGCGCCCGCGTGGTGGTGGCCATGTCAGGGGGGGTGGATAGTTCTGTGACCGCAGCGCTTGTCCATCGGGCTGGATATGATGCGGTGGGGATTACCCTCCAACTCTATGACCATGGGGTTGCGATCCAAAAAAAGGGGGCATGTTGCGCCGGGCAGGACATCCATGATGCCCGTATGGTGGCCGATAGCTTGAGCATCCCCCATTATGTGCTCGATTATGAAGATCGTTTTGGCGAAGCGGTGATGGAGGATTTTGCCGACACCTATTTGGCTGGGGCCACCCCCATCCCTTGTGTGCGCTGTAACCAACGGGTGAAGTTCAAAGATTTGCTTCACACCTCAAAGGAGCTTGGCGCTGTTGCCATGGCCACAGGTCACTATATTCGACGTACGGAGGATGAGAGAGATGGCCTGGCGCTACGCCGTGCGAAGGATGCGGGTAAGGATCAAAGCTATTTCCTATTTGCCACCACCTCAGAGCAGCTTTCTTTTCTTCGTTTTCCCCTTGGAGATTTACCGAAAGAAACTACGCGGGAAATAGCAACAGAGCTTGGCCTGGTGGTGGCGGATAAACCGGATAGCCAGGACATATGCTTTGTCCCTGAAGGAAAATATTCTACGGTTGTGGAGCGTCTTCGCCCTGGCGCGGCTTTGCCCGGTGAAATTGTGCATATTGATGGAACGGTTTTAGGGCG
>JBCCMT010000197.1:0-4313 GCA_039026195.1 Pseudomonadota bacterium
AAATCATATAGCGAAAAGCTGTTTTAAAGAAAACTCTTTTCCGGATAAGTTCATTCGTCGCTACATGGAACCACTGGCGATAATGGTGCCGCCATCAATGGTGATACATTGCCCATTCATCCAATTCGCTGCATCAGAGGCTAAAAAGACCGCTGCCCCTGCGATTTCATCGGGCTGACCAATACGGCGCATGGGGATCATATCCGTAATCATCTTCTCAATCTTTGGATCTTGCCAAATCGCTTGGGCGAAATGCGTTTTTACAACGCCCGGGGCAATGCAGTTAATCCGAATATTCTTGCGGCCGTATTCCATGGCTAAATTTCGCGCGATGGCCAAGTCCGCAGCTTTTGAAACCCCATACATTCCAATGCCCGATGACCCAAGGAAGGCTGTGATGGAAGAGATAATCACAATCGCGCCGCCGCCGCGTTCTTCCATTTGCGGTAGAACAAGATGACTTAAATAGTGGGTTGCCTTTATGTTGCAGTCAAATATTTTATTAATTTGCTCCTCTGTAATATCCTTAGACGGACCAAAGGCTGGATTCACAGCCGCATTATTGACGAGGATATCAACGGGGCCAAATTTCTGATTGGTATCCTCCACAAGCTTTGCTAAATGTTCCCGGTGGGTGATATTGCACGCGGTGGCCGCCGCAGCTTCACGTCCTTCTGCCTTGTTGATGGATGCAGCAACCTCTTCACACGCATCAATTTTACGGCTTGAGACCATGACATGGGCGCCATGTTGTGCCAACCGCCTGGCGATCGCCTCCCCTATCCCGCGAGACGCCCCCGTCACGATAGCTGTTTTTCCGCTTAAATCAAAAAGGGTTCCTGTGAAGGCCACCATACCAATAGCTCCTGTTGATAGATGACAACAATCATGTCGGTTCACCGTCACAGACGCAATGATCTTCTGCAGTTTAGCTGATCGGTGATGTTTTAGAGCGAAAAGCTCAAGACATTTTAAGCAGCGGGCTGCTCTTCAGGAACGGCAGCTTCACTATCTGCCGTTGCCGTTTCAGCACTGTCTGAAGTTTTCCGAGGCTGGCGGCGGCGGCGGGTCCGGCGGGGACGGGGCGTTTCACTTTCTGAAGACGCCTCTTCGGAGTAGGTCGCCTCCTCCTTCGGGGTCTCAGCCGCAGCTTCAGCGGCAACATCACTCTGTTCAGCGGAAGGGTTCGTATCTGTTTCAGCCTCTATTTTATCGGCCTGTGGTTTGTCAGCGTCAGATTTTTCAGCGGCCCTTGCGGCTTGACGCTCTTCTTGTTGACGTTCTGTGGCAAGTTGCATGGATTTCATCATGCGGTAATAATGTTCCGCATGTTGAAGAAGGCTTTCTGCCCGCACTCTATCACCTGAAGAGTTCGCATCACGGGCCAATCCCTGGTATTTTTCGTAGATTTGGGCTGCGGTGCCCCGAATTTTCACCTCAGGACCTGTCGAATCCATAGACCGATTTGGATTATTGCCATTCGGTCGGCGTCGATTGTTATTATTGCGTCCGCGTTTTGAATTTTGCGCCATAAACGTCTACTGATTATCCTATATCAAACAAAATAAATATGGCTGAACCTTGTATTCTGCCTCATCAACATCTGCAAGAGGACCCCCTCTTTGCAGAGATGAAAACAAATGTCAGATTTGACATATTTCTCTCTATAGCTCTACTTATTATCCTTATGCTCATATTATAAAATCTCAGCAATGCTGACATCTTCAAAATCATTCACATGAGAGCAGAGCGATGAACATTGTTCCCTGTCGCTTATTTATTACATAGCGATATTGAGTAACTATTCCAAGTCTTTTTTCATATCTTCGCATTTTCTCGCTTTAGCCGTGTGATGGTAAAACCGTCTGTTTGCGTTCGATAGGGGCTGAACCTTATCGTTTTCAAGCTATTTTCCGGAATAGAAACGCCCTCATCGAAGGAGGCATCAGGGGATATCCCACCACTATTTAAGATAGCGTCTAAGGCATTATCCACCTGAAACTCTTTATGATCTGCTAAAAAAGAGGAAAGAATATCTTCATTTTCTTCGATCAGCAGGCTGCAGGTGGCGTAAATGAGGCTTCCCCCTGGTGCAACATATGAAAAAGCCTCTTCAAGAACCTGTTTTTGTTCACTTATTCTTTTTTCCAACTGCTCTACTGTGAGGCGCCATTTTGCATCGGGATGACGCCGCCATGTCCCCACCCCCGAACAGGGGGCATCGATAAAGACGACATCCATTCGGTCTTTTAAGTCGTCTAACTTGCCCGTGCCCTCGGCCGGACTGATGACCTGTACATTACGCACGCCGGCTCGCTTTAATCGCTCAAAAATAGGGGCCAGGCGTTTTGCATCCTTATCATAGGCGTAGATCTGACCCTGATTCGCCATATGGGCCGCCAAAGCCAAGGTCTTCCCCCCGCCCCCGGCGCAATAGTCTAAAACTTGCCCGCCCTTTAGGGCCCCAACGGCCAGGGTTGCAAGTTGGGAGGCCTCATCTTGGATTTCAATCCACCCCTTTTGAAAGGCCGGGGTGATGCTGAGTTGCGGGCTTTTCTTTTCCGGGGGCCCCGCTGGCAGACGCAAGCCATTCTTAGCGAAAGGAGTAGGAACCGCGCCCATGCTGGAAAGGGCTTTTAATGCGCGTTCCGGATCGCATTTTAAAGTATTTACACGAATATCCACAGACGCGCGCTGTTCAAACGCCCTTGCCTCTTCAAGGGGATGATCAGTCATTTTAGTAAAAAGGGGAAAGATAAAGTCAGGCATGTTTGCGTTGAGGGCATTTGGCTCTTGGCTTTCTTCACCATCCATGGGTGCCTTCAGCCGCTCTTTTTCCGCCTCAGATAAGGGACCTGGACCATGGGGCTCCTCCGCATACGCCTCTTCCACCCGGGATAGTGGCCAAGACCATTTCCGTAAAAGAGCAAGGGCAACAGCAGACCGCCATGCCCCCCCAGCGTGATAGAATGTTTGACGGCTTCGCAAAATATCCAGCGCGAGGCCACCAATGAAGGCCCGGTCCTTTGACCCCGCGAAACGCGCGCCCCTGGCCCAGTCGCTCAAACAAATTTTTAAAGGCACTCGCCGTTGAGCAAAGTCCTCTAATATCTCAATTGTTGCCGTGATCCGGCCACCATCGCGCATAAGGATCTATTTCTTTTACAAGTTAGCTTGGTGTTGGGTAATTTGGGGCTTCCCGTGTGATAGAAACATTATGGACATGGCTTTCACGAAGCCCCGCATTGGTAATCCGTACAAAGCGGGCCTTTTGGGTCATCTCAGTCAGATTTGCAGCCCCCACATATCCCATAGAAGCCCGGACGCCGCCCACAAGCTGATGCAAAATAGGGGCAATCGGCCCCTTATGGGGAACGCGCCCCTCTATCCCCTCAGGCACAAGTTTCATCTGTTCTTTCACATCTGCTTGGAAATATCGGTCCGCTGACCCCCGGGCCATGGCGGTGATCGATCCCATGCCGCGGTAAGACTTATAAGACCGCCCCTGATAGAGGAAGACCTCCCCCGGTGCTTCGTCCGTACCCGCAAGTAAGCTGCCAACCATGCACACAGATGCCCCTGCGGCCAGCGCCTTGGCCATATCCCCTGAATATTTGATGCCGCCATCGGCGATGATGGGAACCCCCTCCTCTTTCCCTGCACGAGCTGTATCTGAAACGGCGGTCAGTTGCGGGACGCCCACGCCTGCCACAATACGGGTTGTACAGATAGATCCTGGGCCAATGCCCACTTTGATGGCATCGGCCCCGGCCCCCGCAAGGGCTTTTGCCGCTTCATAGGTCGCCACATTCCCTGCAATGACTTGCACATCATTGCTCATCTTTTTCACGCGGGTCACTTGTTCTGACACTTTCGCCGAGTGACCATGGGCTGTATCAATCACCACAATATCCACGCCCGCATCGACCAGAGCTTCGATCCGGGCAAACCCCTCATCCCCCACGGTGGAGGCGGCGGCCACGCGCAAGCGCCCTGCTTCGTCTTTAACAGCGTTGGGGTAGCGCTCTGATTTCATGATATCTTTTACGGTGATCAGCCCGATGCAGCGATAATCTGCATCCACCACAATCACCCGCTCAATCCGGCGGCGATGCACAATCTCCCGCACCTCTTCTTGGGTGGCCCCTTCCCGCACCACCGCCAAATCATTAGAGGTCATGAGCTCTTTGACAGGGGTGTTAGGGTCAAAGGCAAACCGCATATCCCTATTGGTCAGCACCCCTACCAAACGACCATGGCCGGTTTCGTCAATATCTTCCACCACGGGAAAGCCAGAGATTTTTTTCTCATCC
>JBCCMT010000198.1:0-4294 GCA_039026195.1 Pseudomonadota bacterium
CGCAGGTTTATAGGTGCGGCACAAACGATCCCACAAAGATAAAAATGACCCATAATTGCTATTGGTCTCTTGGGGGGTGGTTGAATGATGAATGTGATGCATATCAGGGGTCACCACAAACAATCTTACAAAATGATCTAGGCGCGGCGGCAATTGGATATTGGCATGATTAAACATAGCGCTGCTATTTAAAATGATCCCAAATAAAAGCATCCCAAACGCGGTGGGACCAAGGATGAGAATCCATCCAAATTTATACAGCATAGAGAGAGTAATCTCTATGGGGTGAAACCGCAGTGCCGTGGTCACGTCAATGTCTCTGTCCACATGGTGCACCCGGTGAATGCGCCATAAAAAGGGGATGCGATGGCTCACCACATGTTGCAGATAGATCAGAAAGTCAAAAATAAGAACGGTAAGAAGAGTTTTCAGCCAAAAATTCCCTTCCCATAAATTAAAAAGGCCGATCCCTTTTTGATTGGCCCAGAATGCCATTCCCACACTGAGGACAGTAAAAAGATATCTAAGTATAATTGTGTCAAGCACCACCATAGTAAGATTGGTAGTCCACCGATGAACCCGCGGCATTACTCGCTGTCGCCGTGGGATAAGATATTCTAACCCCACAAGAAGCGCTAAGATCCCCAAAAAAGCGCTTGCGCGCAGCCATGTTTCATATTGCGTAAAAAAGTCTAGGTCAGAAAACATGAGGGAATATTTAGCACAATTCCCCCGAAAATACCCCTGATACTTTTTGGCAAAGCGCCTATGGACCTGTGAATAGCGAATTGATTTCACGTCCTTAGGCGATTAGAAGCCTTAATTTATCATGATAGGAGCTTTCACATCCATGACCATTCATTTGCACCAAGGGGATTTGCCTGACGATGTTACATTTTCAGGGGCGGTGGCGGTGGATAGTGAAACCTTAGGGCTTAATCCCTTGCGCGATAGATTATGTGTGGTCCAGCTTTCCGCTGGTGATGGTGAGGCGCATCTGGTTCAATTGGCCGCCGGTCAATATGAGGCCCCAAATCTCAAAAAAGTGCTGGCAGACCAAAGCCTTGTGAAAATTTTCCATTTTGCCCGTTTTGATGTGGCCGCTTTTCATCATTGGTTAGGGGTGAAAACCACGCCGATCTACTGCACCAAAATCGCCTCTAAGCTCGCGCGAACTTATACCGACCGCCATGGTCTAAAGGATGTGGTCCGCGAATTGGTGGGTGTGGAGCTTTCAAAGCAACAGCAGTCATCTGATTGGGCCGCAGCTGAATTGTCAGAGGCCCAAAAAACCTATGCCGCAAGTGATGTTCTTTACCTCCACAAAGCGAAAGACCGTCTTGATGAAATGCTTGAGCGAGAGGGTCGCACCCAGTTGGCGCAAGAGTGTTTTGCCTTTTTATCAACCCGCGCGGAACTTGACCTAAAAGGTTGGTCAGAAACAGATATTTTCGCCCATAGTTAAGATCTTCGCTACGTCTTCACTCCATAATTCGTCGTAAGCGTGCCTTCCTCTCTTTCATCTCGCTTGGCTTGGTGCCATATAGAGATTAGCGTTAATTTGGTAGAAAATGTCTTCTTTCGATGCGGCCCTTACGGCGGAAAACGCCTCCCCTGCTGTTCGGCCCGCCCATCGCCGTACGCCAAAGGCTGTTCATCGCCATAGCCTCATCGTCTCTCGTTTGCGCCTTGTGGTGCCTGCAGCGGCGGCAGGGGTGCTTGCCACCTATGCCTTTAGCGCAACACCCCCGGTGATTGACCCTGAATTCGTGCGGGAGTTCACGCAGCTTGAAACAACAGCGAGTGAGGGGATGCGTTTGGACCGCCCCCGTTATCTGGGGGAAGACCTTGAGGGGACCCCCTTTGAGGTGTCGGCCCGTTCAGCGTTGCGAAATCCAAACGACCCCACCCGAATCGCCCTTCAAGACCCTGAAAGCTTAAGGGTGACCAAGGGCGGGACAGAGGTCATTAAGGTCAAAGCCAAAGATGGCCTTTTCGACACCGAAAAGAACCATATTGCCCTTAAAAAAGATGTAGAATTCGAACATGGGCAAGCCACAAATACCGAAAAGGGGAAATCTGGCTTTGTGCTCAACACAGAGGCGGCGGATGTGGATATTGAGGCGCAAACCGTAAGCTCCACCGTTGGGGTGACGGGGAAGGGCACCGCGGGCACCGTCTCAGCGGACAAAGCCACCGCCTATCAAGGCGAAGGACGGTTGGTGCTTGAGGGCAATGTAAAGCTACGGATTAATGAAACGTCGAAAAAGCAAAGTGTGACAGGCTTAAGGTAGGGGGCTGGGGGCGGCTTATCCCCCCTTCTCTTTAAGCTCATCTTACGCCTCTCACAAAAGACTTTCCTTCCCCTTGAGATGCGCTGTAGGATATATTGAAAATAGGATTGCCCTTTGATGTTGAGGAAAGTTTCACCTTCATGACGTCTCGCCAAGTTCAAATTTTTCCTCAGCTTTCTTCTCTTTTCATTGCTGCTGCTCTTTTTTGTACAGTTATAGGCGCCCAAGCTAAGGCCCAAAATAGCTTTAGCCTTCAGGAGGATAGCCCCATTAACATCTCCGCTGAACGGTGTGAGGTCTTGCAAACTGAAGACAAGATTACCTGCACAGGAACAGTGCGGGTCAGCCAGGATGATGCACTGCTCACGGCGGATAAAATGATTGTCTTTGGCGCCACCGATGGGGAAGGGTTTGACCTTATCGAAGGGGAGGGGAATGTCCGCTACGCACGGGGGGCAGATGCCCTTTCAGGCGATCACGCCATCTATGATGCGGTTAAAACTTTGATGACAGTCACCGGCAATGTGGTGGCTGTGCAAGAAAAACAAATTATGGTGGGGGGAAAGCTCATTTATAACACAGAAACCGGCGCCCTTGATTTAGGGCCGGGGGAAGATGGTCGGGTCCGTGGTCTTTTCCATACAGCATCATCGGCGGCGAATTGATGGACGGCGCGCTTATGGATGCTGAAGCACAGGCCCCCATACCCTCTTCTAGCGGTACAGAAGGACTATGGGCGGAAAACCTCCAAAAAACTTTCCGCCGTCGGCAAGTGGTCAATCATGTCAGCTTAAATGTACGCCGCGGTGAGGCGGTGGGCCTTTTGGGCCCGAATGGCGCAGGCAAAACCACTTGTTTTTATATGGTCACTGGCCTTGTGCCCGTCGATGGCGGCCGGATTTTGATCGACGGTTATGATGTCACCTCCCTGCCCATGTATCAGCGGGCCAAACTGGGGATCGGCTATTTGCCTCAAGAGGCCTCCATTTTTCGCGGGCTATCGGTGGAAGACAATATCCACGCGGTGGTGGAGCTGGTGCATAAGGGCCGAGATGTTCAAGCCGCCGTGACCACCGCGCTTTTAGAAGAATTTGGCATCACCCATGTGCGAAAATCCGCCGCCACCGCCCTTTCTGGGGGGGAGCGGCGACGGCTAGAAATTGCGCGGGCCGTTGCCACAGGGCCTGACTATATGCTGCTGGATGAACCCTTTGCCGGCATCGACCCCCTCGCCATTGCTGATATTCGCCAATTGGTGGGACATTTAAAAAATCGCGGACTTGGGGTGCTTATCACCGACCATAATGTCCGGGAAACCCTTGATATCATTGATCGTGCCTACATCATCCATAAAGGTGAGGTCTTAAGCGAAGGCACGCCTGACGATATTATAAAGAACGAAGATGTGCGCCGCGTTTATCTCGGAGAAACCTTCGCGTTGTAAACTCCCCGAAAAGCCCCTTCTTCGTAGAGGGCCAAAGGTTGGAGAACGGCGTGCGCGTCACACAAAAACTTGACCTGAAACAGGGCCAGCAACTGGTGATGACCCCCCAGTTGCAACAGGCGATTAAGCTTCTGCAACTCACTAATCTTGAGTTAACGGAGTTTGTGGAATCGCAGCTAGAAGAAAACCCATTTTTAGAGCGGGACGAACGGGCAAGTGCCCCTGAACGGGGGGAAGGGCAGCGCGAAGAAACACGGGCGGACGCTGACAAGGCGGTGGACCCGGCGACCCTTGATACGGATTATTCTAATATTGATAATGAAGCGGCGCCTGGAGATTTCACGCCCGGTGAAGCCGGCGCTGGGGATTGGTCATCGGTTTCCGGCGGTGCGCGCAACATGGCGATGGAGGATTATGACGCCGCCGACCATGTCAGCGCAGTAAAGTCCCTGCATGATCATTTAACGGAACAACTTCACATGGCCACGCGGGATGAGACCTTTTTGCTCATCGGTGCGCATCTTATCGATTTGATTGATGATGGGGGATATTTAAG
>JBCCMT010000199.1:0-4217 GCA_039026195.1 Pseudomonadota bacterium
GCTGCCTTTTTCGCGCGGCAAAACACCAAAACCCCCATGAAGTTTGCCCTGATGGCCATCGCAATCAATGCGGGGCTGTCCATCAGCCTTTTCCCCACCTTAGGCTTTATCAGTGTGCCCATCGGGACGATTGTAGCGGCATGGGTCGAGGTAAGCTGCTTGGCCTTTCTGCTCATCCAAAAGGGGTATCTTCAGCCACATCTACAGCTTCTCTCCCGCATCCTCCGTATGCTGGTGATGGCTGTAGGCTTAGGCGGTCTGCTAACCCTGGCACTGGCGCAAAAGGATCAGTTGCTTCACTTTGCGCTGGGGCAAGAATGGATTTTGCTCTTTGAGCTGACAGCCGTGGGCATCCTTCTTTATGGGGCGTTCAGCCTCCTCACCGGCGCTGTGACCTTACGCCATCTCAAACCTGTGGCGCCTGCCTCTTAAGACAAAGCTGACCAATGAGCCGGGTGCGTCAACGCCACCTGCCGGGTCATGCGTTTGTCCACCTTTCCCGTCCCCCCACGGGGGAGGGTTTGGGGAGAGGTCCAAATGCGCTCTGGCACCTTATAAGCGGCAAGCTCACCTGCCGCATGATCCCGCAAGGCTTGCAAATCAATCTCGCCCCCTTCGCTGTAAACCACCGCCCCGACAATCTCGCCGAAGCGCTCATCAGGCACCGCGAAGACGGTGGCTTCGTCAACACCCGGAAAGCTCAGAAGCGCATTTTCCACCTCTAAACAGCCGATATTCTCCCCACCGCGAATGATAAGATCCTTAGACCGATCGAGGATATAGACATAATTATCTTCATCCACATAGCCGATATCCCCGCTGCGGAACCATCCGCCCTCATGAAAGGCGGCCTTTGTGGCTTCCTCATCATCTAAGTAAGCGCGGAAATTGAGCGGGCTTTTAATACAAATTTCCCCCTCTTTTCCGCGGGGCAGCTTCTTTCCGTCCTCCGAAAAAGCCTCAATTTGATTAAGCGGCGGCACCGCCCGGCCGGCGGACGACGGCCGCTCCTGATAGTCCCGTAAGGTGATATGGGCCACCATCGCATTGGTTTCCGTCAATCCGTAACCGGAGGAGGCATTGAGGCGCTCAAACTTTTCTTTCTGGTCTTTCACTTGGGTTTCGGGCCGTTTTGCCCCGCCGGTACTGACGTCAATGAGGGAGGCCAAATCCTCAGGGTTTGCCTTTTGGATCAAGTCGTGAGCCATAGTGGGCACCCCCACCATATTGGTGATTTGCTCTTGCTTGATCAATTCAGCAGCTTTCTCCGCATCCCACCGATACATGAAAACCGTCTTCCGACCGGTGAACCAGGAGAGAAGCATCACGATATGCATCGCCGTCACATGGAAAAGCGGAAGGGCGAGCAGCACCGCAGGCTTCTCCGCCACAAAGGGATATTCCGGCCGCAGACGTTGCGCCATGGTCAGCGCAAAAGACCAAGAGATGAGGGCATTTGTCGCTGAGCGATGGGTGAGCAATACCCCTTTAGGCTTGCCCGTCGACCCTGAGGTGTAGAGCAGACAAAAATCACTGTCCGGATCAATGGGCACCGTGGGCACATCGGCGGAGATCACCTCATCCTCCAAGACCTCATTAAACTGCACATCCGCCTGTGGCGCTTCGCCCCGTACGCCGATGAAGGTGAGGCCCAATTTGTCTTTCGACCCCGCCATGGCCTCAAAGCGTTTGCCGTCACACACCACCAGCTTGGTGCCTGCCCGTTCTGCACCCTCACACAGCTCGTCGCCCGGCCACCACGCATTAAGAGGCACCACGGTGGCCCCGGTGGCAATAACGCCAATAAAAGCCATTACCCATTCAGGATAATTTCGCATAGCAATGGCGACGCGGTCGCCCGCCCCCACCTCATGAGTCTTAATCAGCCAATTGGCAAAGCGCATGGATTTCGTCCACACCTCCCCAAAGGTATAGCGCTCGTCTTCATAGACGATCAGCTCTTTGGCGGCATGTTCCGCCCCGCGCATGGCCATTAAATCCCGCAAAGAGGCCATGGAGAGCTGAAACACATGGTCATAGTCGATGCCCTGAAGGGTCATGGGCGCGGTGGCAAAAATCCCGCCCTCCCCCAGCATAGCCTTAACGGTTTCCTCAATTTCCTCTTGGCGGAAGGGTTCTGGCTGCATGGGCGGCTCCTTGAGTTGTATCCCATGAGGAGGCTAGCTTTTTTTGTGAAGCCTCGCCAAGATCGACGACTGCTAAAAGTCGGCTGATCCTGTCTAAAATCTCTCGAAAGCATCCCATCACAGAGAGAGATCACGCCTTCGTCGAAGAGATGTCTTGCAGTGGATAAAATTGTCCCTTAGGGCCCATCTCTTATTTTGAGTGACCCAAAGAGTTTCCCCATGCCGCATCTAACGCCGCTGCTCACCGTGATGATTAAAGCTGCAAGGGAGGCTGCAAAGGTCCTGCGACGGGATTATTTTGAGGTGGAGGCGCTGCAGGTCCGGAAAAAAGGGGCGGCTGATTTTGTCAGCCAAGCGGATATGAAGGCGGAAGAGGCGATTTACCGGTCCCTCTCCCAAGCCCGGCCGAAATATGGGTTTATTATGGAAGAACAGGGAGAGATTGAGGGGAGTGATAACTCCAACCGCTTCATCATCGACCCCCTGGATGGGACCACCAATTTCCTCCACAGCCTGCCGCAATTTTGCATCTCCATCGGGCTAGAGCGGGATCGGGAGCCCTATGCGGGTGTGATCTTCGCCCCCATCACCGATGAGTTGTTCTACGCTGAGAAGGGCCTTGGCGCCTATTGCAATGACAAGCGTCTGCGGGTCTCTGGCCGCGCGGATCTCACCGAAGCGCTGGTGGGCTGCGGCCTTCCCTTTAAGGGCAAGCCGGGGCGGGAGCTGGCGCTACAAGAAACAGAGAGGGTTTTGAGCGAAACCGCTGGTGTGCGCCGTTTTGGCTCCGCCGCTTATGACCTTTGCATGACGGCGATGGGCCGTCTTGATGCTTATTGGGAGCGGGGGTTGAATAGCTGGGACGTCACCGCCGGTACCGTGCTGGTGCGAGAAGCAGGCGGCGAGGTGAGCACTATCGCGCCAGGCAAAGATCGTCCGCATTTGGCCAAAGAGATCCTCGCCTCCAACCATGTGCTCCACGAAAAAATCAGAGAGCTATTGGTCTGAAGATTTTTCGCTGAGAACTGAATTATAAATCTTCAGCATGGTCTGACATTTGGCTGCCCAAGAAAAATGGCTTTCAATCCGGGCCCGCCCTTTTTTGCCCATGGCGACCGCTGCCTCTGGCGCGGCGATGAGGGTTTCCATAGCTGCCGTCAGTCCTTGCACTAACTGATCAGGCGAAGTGGGCGGCACCAAAATGCCTGTTTCTGCCGTAATATAATCTTGAGGCCCGCCCCAGTCGGTGGCGATGACCGGCTTGCCGCAAGCCATGGCCTCTAACACCACCGCCCCGCCACATTCCCATACACTGGGCAATATTAAAGCTGTCGACTTTGAGATATGGTCGCGCACGTCATCAGCCGGTAAAAACCCTTTGAACTGAACATCAATATGCGCCGGCAGGTGAGCAGCCTGCTGCTCCAGCGCCGCTTGGTCAGGGCCCTTACCGACAATTTCTAAGGTCGCTGGGGTTTTTAATGATCCCATGGCGGATAAAAGAAGATCCACCGCCTTCCAATGGACGAGGCGCCCCACATAGATAAATCTGGGACTGTCAGGAAGAGAAACCTTCGCAGCTTTCCACCGTCCCAAATCCACCCCATTTTCGACAATCATGTGAACCCGTTCAGGCCGCACCGCTTTGGGTAATCCGCTTGCTGTTCTTTCATTCGCCACCACGAGCGCGGCCGCCTTCTTCTTCCCCGTTACCAGATGATGCGCCCATTCACTTACGGCCCGAAGAGGTTTTTGAGCAAAGGTGGTTCCAGAGGCATGGGTTTCAGCAAACCCTTCCGGATAGGTCATATTCCCGTTCATGGGCCCGATGACCACAGGGGCCCCCACATCATCTAAAAATGAAAGACTGCGGGGGGAGACAGGAATAACCTGATGGACAAGATCAAATTTTTTCTCCTGCACAAGCTCTTTTGCCCGCTTGGCCAATCGCCAATAGGTCACAAGCTCTAGGGGCAGAAGAATGAAGTCTTTAAGGGCTTTCGGAAAATTCCGTACAGCACGATTTATTTTTCGGTCAGCAAACGTATTATCAATATAATGAAAATGAGA
>JBCCMT010000200.1:0-4214 GCA_039026195.1 Pseudomonadota bacterium
CAGAAGGGTTGACCACCCGACAAATTATCGCCCGGCTTAAAGAAGCGCCTATGCTTGTCGGGGAGGTGACGATTGAGTTAAAAGAGGGGGACCTTTTACCAGAAACCTACTCCTATCAGCGGGGGGACAACCGCGATTCCATCATTGAGCGGATGAAAGAGGCCCATGATGATGTCCTCGCCGTATTGTGGGAAACAAGGGCAGAGGGCTTACCCTTGGACACCCCTGAGGAAGCCGTGATTTTAGCCTCCATCGTGGAGAAAGAAACTGGCATCGCCGCTGAACGCCCGCGGGTGGCTGGGGTGTTTATCAACCGCCTTAACAAAGGAATGCGATTGCAATCAGACCCCACCATTATTTATGGCCTCACCGGGGGGGAACCCTTAGGGCGGGGGATACGCTTGTCCGAATTGCGAAAAGAAACCCCCTATAACACCTATGTCATTCGGGGGTTGCCGCCGACCCCTATTGCGAACCCAGGGCGAGACGCCCTGGCGGCGGTGCTCAACCCCCTTGAAACCAATGACCTTTACTTTGTAGCCGATGGCACCGGGGGCCATGTGTTTGCCACCAACCTTGCGCAGCATAACCGCAATGTCGCAAAATGGCGGCGGATTGAGCGTGAGCGTCAGTCGCAAGAGTAGGTGTCTATGTCTTCTATCCGTGTGCCTCCTTCGACAATGACCTTATCCAGCATGACGGGCTTCGGCAATGCGACTGGGCAGAAGGATTTTGCAAGCGGCGGTACGCTTCACTGGCAATGGGATATAAAGTCCGTTAACGCACGGGGGCTTGATCTCCGCTTACGCCTCCCCCCCGGTTTTGAAAATTTAGAAGTGGCCCTCCGGCAAGCGGCAAAACCCTTGAAAAGAGGGGCTGTTTCTGCGCAATTAACCCTCACCCATCACAAAGGGGCAGGGGCCATCCAATTAGATGAAGCCAACCTTGCAGGGGTGGTGGAGGCCATCGCCAAAGTAAGGCAGGTGATAGACTGCGATGCGCCGAGGGCGGACGGTATTTTAGCCCTGAAGGGTGTTTTGCGCATCAATGAAGACAGCACCCTTTCTGATCATAAAGACGTAATAAACCCCCTCATATTAGAGGGGTTTGACCAAGCGCTGAATGATCTTATCCGCGCCCGAAAAGAAGAAGGCGCAGCGTTGCAGTCTGTTTTATCAGTGCAGCTGCAAGACATAGAAAAACTGGTCCACCAAGCTAGAGCCCTTAGCGATGGGGCTGTGGCCCATCATTCAGCACAACTCAAAACGCAAATGGCAGAGTTACTCGCCGATCATGATCTTTCTGAAGATCGTTTGGCCCAAGAGGCGGCATTGCTTGCAGTGAAAACGGACATTCGGGAGGAGCTAGATCGCCTTGATGCGCATCTTAAGGCGGCCATCAGTTCTTTGGACAGCTCTGCGCCTGTGGGCCGGGCCCTTGATTTTCTAGCCCAAGAATTTGTCAGAGAGGCCAATACATTAACCACAAAAGCGTATAATATTGAGCTAAAGCAAATTGGCCTTTCCCTTAAATCTGTCATTGATCAGTTTAAAGAGCAGGTGCAGAACATCTTATGACCTCATCTCCCTCCCCTAAAGCCGTGGAACGCCGCGGCATGTTATTTGTGGTTTCCAGCCCGTCCGGCGCGGGGAAAACCACCCTATGCAATCGGTTGTTAAAGCGAGATCAAAATCTTGAAATTTCTGTCTCTTACACAACGCGGCCGCCCCGTAAAAATGAGATAGATGGGAAAGATTATTCCTTTGTGGGGGAGTCCACATTTCTGCGGATGCAAAAAGATGGCGCTTTTTTAGAATCTGCGAAGGTTTTTGATAATTATTATGGCACGCCGAAGGCCCCTGTGATGGAGGCGGTCGATCAGGGCAGGGATGTTCTTTTTGATATTGACTGGCAGGGGGCACAACAATTGGCAGAGGTGGCCCGGGGAGATTTGGTCACGGTTTTTATCCTCCCCCCCTCTCGCGCAGACCTTGAACAACGGCTAAAATCCCGTGCGCAAGATAGTGATGAGGTGGTGGCCCGGCGGATGCAGCAAGCTGACAGTGAAATCTCTCACTATGCAGAATATGGCTATGTTGTCGTGAATTATGACGTGGACGTGGCTGAACAGCAGCTTTATGCTATCCTTGAAGCAGAACGGCTAAAGCGGACCCGCCAAACGGGCTTGCGCGCCTTTGTGCAAGCCATTCAAGAGGGATAATCACGCTCTGTTCAAGGCGTAAAAACTTCCACCAGCCGGCTTGTGCCCTCACCACTTACCCCCGCGGCCCCACCAATGGTATAAATTTTTCCATTTAGGGCAACAGCGCCAAGGCCATGGCGAGGTGTGGGCATTTCCCCTTCATCCGTCCACTCATCTTTAGCAATATCATATGCCCATGTTTGATGATAGACGCCGCCGCCGTCTTCATCAAACCATTCACCCCCAAAGACATAAATTGTATCGTTCAACACGGCGCTTGCAAGTCCTCCCGCCCCGTGGGGGCCTTTTTCTGCCTTGGGAAGGGGGGCAAGGCGTGTCCATTCATCCGTTTGGGTATGATAGACTTCATGAACAGCTACATTTCCCCCTGACACTGTCCGTCCCCCGATCACATGAATATTTGTCCCTACCACGACAGAAGCTGCAGAGTTACGGGCGGTGGGGGCGGGTCGGGCTGTGGTCCAGTCTTCAGCGCCCTGTTTTAAAATAAGATGTGCGTTAATGTCTGAGTGGTGACGCCAACTCGCATTTTCAGCGCCAGACGGGCGTCGTCCTGTCATGACATGGAGATTTCCATTTAAAGACGCGCCGACCGTTTCCCCTATGGGTAGGGGCATGGCAGGGCCTATATTCCATTGATTGGTTTGAGGATCATACACCCACACGGATGACTGCATCGCCCAATCGCCTTCCGCAGCCAGCTTAAATCCACCAATGGCATAGAGAAGCCCCTCCCGCTCAAGCAAATAAGGGTGATGGATCGCAGAGGGGAGGGGGGCAAGCTCCCGCCAATTTGGCTGGCTCGGCGACCAGGCAAATACCCGCTTTGTCACTCCCTCTTCGGCTTCGAGGTCGTCGGGACTAAACCCGCCAGCGACCACGATGTCTCCGCGAAACAAAACCGGGTAAATTTCTTGGACTGCAATGGGCAGAGAGGGGGCCGTTGACCAATTGGATGCGTTTTTAAGAGATCCGGTCTGAGCTACGCTACGGTCATTTAACATCACGCCACTTGCGCCTGCGATAAGTCCTAGCGCCATGGTGCGCCGAGATAATTCGATTGTCATGATATAACTCCTTTAATTGTAGCTCATGGCTATGACCTTAGCGTCGTTTTAAGCCGCCCAACACCCCCCGAATAAGCTCACGGATGAGTGTTCTTGTACCTGTACGGATGGCTTGGTTCGTTGCTTTTTGCACTGAACTCATCCGGCGAGAGGACCGACTTCGTGTAGACTTGCGAGAAGAGGATGAGCGGCGGGCAGCACTGGTTTTCTGCCGTGCCGCTTTTTGTTCAGCCCTTTCTGCCTCCTCAGCGGCGTGTTCCGCCCGGTCCGCTAAGATCTCATAAGCGCTTTCGCGATCGATGGCCTCATCATATTTCTCCCCCAAACCATCGTCTGCCATCAGTGCGTCGCGCTCTTTCTTTTTAAGGGGCCCCATGCGAGAGGAGGGGGGGCGGATAAGTGTCCGGGCCACAACGCTGGGCACCCCCTTTTTAAGAAGAATACTGACTAATGCCTCGCCAACCCCCAATTCAGTAATGACTTTGGTGGCATCAAAATCAGGATTGGCCCGGAATGTTTCTGCGGCGGCTTTCACCACTCGCTTTTCCTTGGGGGTAAAAGCCCGCAGCGCATGTTGCACCCGGTTGCCCAATTGGCTGGAGACACTGTCCGGCACATCCATAGGGTTCTGGGTGGCAAAATAAACACCAACGCCCTTTGAACGGATCAACCGCACCACCTGCTCAATGCGTTCAAGCAACGCCTTGGGCGCATCATCAAATAAAAGGTGGGCCTCGTCAAAAAAGAAAACAAGAACGGGTTTGTCGGGGTCCCCAATCTCCGGCAGCTCTTCGAATAATTCTGACAACAGCCACAGCAAGAATGTGGCATAGAGCTTTGGGGTCATCATCAATTTGTCAGCTGCCAGAATATTGATGATGCCTTGGCCTTGCGGATCAACTTGCATAAAGTCGTTAAGGTCG
>JBCCMT010000201.1:0-4203 GCA_039026195.1 Pseudomonadota bacterium
CCGCGACCTCACCGCGGCGCGCGCGCGCCGACTCCGAGACCTCCTCGACGCGACCGACCGTCTGGCCGATCGATGAAGCCCAAAGCCCTCGCGAAGCGCGGGATATGGAAGCCAGAAAAGACGCTGATATTATCCGTGACAGCCTCACCGCTGAGGAGCTTGGCCGTGTACAAACTCAGCTCTCTACTTGGACGGCAAAGCCGATTGACCCGGCAGTGAATGACGGCCTGACCATCAAAAATTATTAATTTTGGATATGAGAATTACCCGGCCCTAAAACTTTTGGGGTCGTAGTGTAAAATTCAAAACTATTCCTCATGCTGAGCAGGTCCAAAGGACCGTCTCGAAGCACGAGGAAAATGGCTCAATGTGTTCGCTTGATGCTCTAAGACGTGCTGAGTATCAGCGCCCCAACGTTTCTTGGAATTTAACCGGGGCCCCCATTGAGGTACCGATCACCTCATCCTCCCACATGACGCGTTGCCCACGGATGATTGTGCCTTTTGGCCATCCTGTGGCCTCCATCCCGTCAAAGGGGGTCCAGCCAGAGACATTAGCCATCCAGTCATTGGTAATGACACGTTTTGCCTTCAGATCCACCACCGTCACATCGGCATCATACCCCACGGCCAACCGACCTTTTCCGGCGATACCAAAAATTCTGTTTGGCCCATGGCACATTAAATCGACGAAGCGTTCAAGGCTTAACCGACCTTCATTCACATAAGTCAGCATGAGGGGAACCGTGGTTTGCACCCCTGGCATCCCGGAGGGGGACGCAGGATAAGGTTTTGCCTTTTCTTCTAAGGTATGGGGCGCATGGTCAGAGCCCATTACGTCAAAAACCCCAGCGGCAAGGGCTGCCCATAGCCCCTGGCGGTGATGTGCATCGCGAACCGGGGGGTTCATCTGGGCCAACCCTTTCAGGCGTTCGTAAACTTCAGGCCCCTCTAACGTCAGATGTTGCGGAGTGATCTCTGCGGTGGCGATATCTTTATTTGCGGCCAGCATCGGAATTTCGTCAGCCGTTGAGATATGAAGCACATGAATGCGCCGACCGGTTTCTCGCGCAATGGCCAGTAGACGCTCTGTACACCGACGGGCTGCTTCTGCGGATCGTACCTCTGGGTGGGAGGTCCAATCCCCTTCCCGCGCCAACCCGGCATTGGCCCGCAAGATTTCTTCGTCTTCGGAATGAATAGCCACCCTCCGACGGCCATGGGAGAGGACATCTCTAACGCCAGCGTCGTCATGGACAAGCAAATCACCGGTGGAAGCGCCCATGAAGATTTTAACACCGCATACGCCGGGCAGCAATTCTAACTCTTCCAGTTCCTTTGCGTTATGGTGGGTTGCCCCCACATAAAAGGCATGGTCACACCACATGCGGCCCTTTGCCAGGGATAGCTTTTCATTAATGGTGTCTTCGGTAATGGTCAGCGGTTTTGTGTTCGGCATTTCGAAAACGGCTGTTACGCCGCCCAACACCGCCCCCAGTGAGCCTGCAGCCAGATCTTCCTTATGCGTTGCCCCTGGCTCGCGGAAGTGAACTTGGCTATCGATAATCCCTGGCAAGACATGAAGGCCCGTACAGTCAATCACCTCCCCCGCTGAGGAGGCCTCTAGCGACCCAATTGCTGCCACCTTGCCTGCGGTGATGCCAACATCCCGTGCGCCAATACCGTCATGGTTGACGACCGTGCCGCCTTTTAAAAGAAGATCGAAAGTTGTGCTCATCACTATCACCGCATTAAAAAGATTTCTCTTTTGTTATGCGGTCTTGCGATAGATCACAAGGTAGGAGGCGCAAAGCTTCCTATTAGATTTTCCAATGCAAAGAGGCTTTAGTCCGTACAAAAGGGCTTGTCGTCCACCACCCAGACAGGGTTGACCAGGCGATCTTTCCATTTCAGTGACCAGTGGAGGTGGGGCCCCGTGGATCTTCCCGTCGACCCTACAGCGCCCACAAGATCGCCCTTTTTCACAAAGTCCCCCTCCTTTGCCTTTACGAAAGACAAATGCATCAATGCCGATTCAAGCTGTTGACCATGGTCAATGAAAATCAGGCCCCCTTCGAAAAACATATCCTCTTCAGCCAAGCGCACAAAGCCATCGGCGGGGGCTCTCACCTCTGTTCCCACATAGTCGAGGGGGCTCATCCCGTCAGGGGCCGCCACATCCACCCCAGAATGAAAGCGGCGGGGCGTGCCATTCACAATACGGCGGGCACCAAAGGGGCTTGAGATACACCCCTCCACCGGCCAAGCAAACTTACTTGTCCAATAGGCAAAGTCTGCTCGCTCTTGCCGGGCGGTGTTCTTTTTATCGATATCAGCTTTAATCTTATCAAGATCCGCCTGTTTATAGGGGTTGGCTTTGCTTTCTTCCACTTGAATACGGCTTTCACGCCAACTGCTCTGTTCGATGTTGAGGGTGCGTGTGTCTTTGAGACCATTATCCGGCGGCGTGACCTCTAGGACCGCCGTGGGGCCATGGTCCCGGTTAAATCCGAAGATGAAATTCCCGTTTTCATCCACATCGACGTCTTGACCATCCAACCGGACCACTGTGCCCGCTTGGGTGCGGCCAAATATAAGGCCCCCTTGAACGAGGCTCCCCTCCAAAAGGGTGTCTTGCGCGTTTTCAGCGGACGAGGGCGTGGACGCCATATCAGCATCTTGCGCTACACCCGGCTCTTCTAGGACGGGCGCCTCCCCCCTTGGGGCCAAGCTAGGCGCAGGGGGCTGGGCCACAGCGGCGCAGCTGGTGAGAACAAAAACACTTGAAATGAAACCTGAAGAAATGGTTCGGGATGTCAAAACTCTTCTCCATTTTCCTGGGCCTTGGCGTAAGCTGTCGTTGCGGCCTTAGCATCTGCATAGGGTTCTTGGCGTGAAACACTCCAATATTTTAAATCCTCTAGCAAGATTTGGGCCTCTGTCACCGCGCAGACCACATATTTCCCTGGTTCGATCACATCAAACTCTGAATCAAGATAGTGGAGTACCGCAGGCTTATCCATCGTGGAATGAAAATAACTATTCATAAAGGATTGTATAAAGCCATCCTATCGCAGGCGTAAATAGGAAACTAGAGGTTGTTGAGTACCAGGGCGTACAGTCATCATATTAAAATAGAAAAGAGAATTCCCCATGACATGGCATGTTTATTTATCCGGCGAAATCCACACCAACTGGCGTGATCAGATCATTGAAGGCGCTAAAGCCCATAACTTAGATATAAGGTTTAGCTCTGCAAACACGCACCATGAAAGTAGTGATGCGGCGGGGGATGTACTGGGCCGCCCTGAGAATAATTACTGGCGTGATCATCAGTCTGCAAATATCAACTCTATTCGTATACGCACGCTTATACGCCAATGCGACTTAGCGGTTATTCGTTTTGGCGACAAATATAAGCAGTGGAACGCCGCCTTTGACGCAGGTCAATGCGCTGCGTTAGGGAAACCATATATCACGCTCCATGATGAAAATCTTGTCCACGCTTTAAAAGAAGTAGATGCCGCTGCCGCCGGCTGGGCGAAAACACCTGATCAAGTGGTGGAAATTTTGCGATATACGCTGCAGGGGTAAGGGGAGAGAATTTATGCTCTCGAAAAACAAATATTAGAGATTTTCAACACCACCCAACTCATACTGAGTATAATATTCGTAAAAGTAGCGTTTCTTACGAACGACAGATCAAATCCTTTACTCTTGACAAGATATAAGCCAAATTATCCATCTATAACTAAAAACAGTGTAAGTCATAATAAATATGAATACTCGACCAAACGCTTAAGAGGATGCTTTATGTTTTTTAAAAGTGGAATGCATGGTCTTTTTCCATCTGCCCTGATCGCAACTCTAGCTATGGGACACGCCGCTGCGGATATCCCGCAGGCGGACTTAGAGCAAAATGGTGCCGCCGGCATGGTGAAGGAAATTTGCTCCGCTGTCTTTGTGTCAAACCGAGATGTTGACCAATTTCTAGAGGTTAGCTCCAGCTTTTGGTTAACGGCTGAGCAAAGAAACAATCTTCCCGATGCAGATCTTAAGATTGATCGAGATCAAAAGACCGTTTCTTTGACTTTTCCAGATGGTGCATCGGGGACAGCGTCTTATTTCGATGGTCTTGGCTGCGTTTCACATCGTTCAAGTGATTTGGCCAATATCCGGGAACTGCAAAATCGCTTATCATCAC
>JBCCMT010000202.1:0-4152 GCA_039026195.1 Pseudomonadota bacterium
CATGCGCGAGAAAACCTATTACGCGCAGCTCTGTCTCATCCAGGTGGCAAGTGAAGAGGAGGAGGCGATTATCGACCCCCTCGCCAAGGGGATGGATCTGGCCCCTCTCCTCAAATTACTGGCCAATAAAAATGTCCTCAAGGTGTTTCATGCCGCCCGGCAGGATATTGAGATTTTCTATACCCTGATGGGGGAGGTGCCCGGCCCCCTCTTCGACACCCAGGTGGCGGCCATGGCGTGCGGCTATGGGGATCAAGTGGGGTATGAGCCGCTGGTCCGCGCCACCACAGGGCAAGAGGTGGATAAGGGCTCTCGCTTTACGGACTGGTCCAAACGGCCCTTGTCGAAAAAGCAACTTCATTATGCCTTGGGGGATGTGACCCATTTGGTGAAGGTTTACAAAACCCTCCGTAAGCAACTGAAAACCACGGGCCGTGATGAGTGGGTGGCCGAAGAAATGGCGGACCTCGATCAACCGGCCCTTTACCGCACCCTGCCTGAAGATGCGTGGAAGCGTATTCGCTTACGCAACATCAAGCCCAAAGAGTTGGGGGTGCTGATGAAAGTAGCCGCCTGGCGTGAGGAGGAAGCCCAACAAAAAGACCTGCCCCGGGGGCGGGTCCTAAAAGATGATGCGCTGACGGAACTTGCGCGGGTGGGCCCGGACGATGTTGAAAGCCTAGGCGCCTTGCGGGCTATCCCAAACGGGTTTGAACGCTCCCGCTCTGCGAAGGGGCTATTGAAAGCTATCGCAGCGGGCAAAGCCCTCCCGAAAGAAGAATTGCCCCTTGTCAAAGGAAAGCCAAACCGCATCCCCGCCCCGCCGGATGTGGTGGATCTCCTCCGTGTGCTTCTCAAACGCCAGAGTGAGAAGCATGAGGTGGCGCCAAAACTGCTGGCCTCTGCGGCTGATTTAGAAGCCATCGCCTTAGATGATGAGGCGGAGGTCCCCGCCCTTAAAGGCTGGCGCCGTGAGGTCTTTGGCGGCCTCGCCTTAGATTTGAAGCAAGGGAAATTGTCTCTTGGCCTTAAGGGAAAATCGGTAGAGCTGATACAGCGTTAAATCAGCCCCGCTAAGGGACTAGAAGGATCCGCATACCGCTTTTTCGGCATCCGCCCCGCCAGATAGGCTTCCCGCCCGGCGATCACCGCATGTTTCATGGCCTTTGCCATGCGGATAGGGTCTTTTGCCTCGGCGATGGCGGTGTTCATCAACACGGCGTCACACCCAAGCTCCATGGCGATGGCCGCATCGGATGCGGTCCCTACCCCTGCATCCACAAGCACGGGCACGTTCGCTGCCTCCACAATCAAGCGAATATTCACCGGGTTTTGAATACCTAAGCCTGAACCAATGGGCGCGCCCAAGGGCATGATCGCACAAGCCCCCGCCTCTTCTAACCGTTTGGCCATGACCGGATCATCTGAGCAATAGACCATCACCTCAAAGCCATCCTTGATCAAAAGCTCTAGGGCATGGAGGGTTTCAATCATATCCGGGTAAAGCGTTTTGGGATCAGAGAGCACTTCGAGCTTCACCAAATCCCACCCCCCCGCTTCCCGCGCCAGCCGTAAGGTGCGCACGGCATCTTCCCCGGTAAAACAGCCCGCCGTATTCGGAAGAAAGGTGTATTTTTCAGGTGAGACGTAATCCACCAGCATCGGTTGGTCCGGGTCGGTTAAATTCACCCGCCGTACGGCCACAGTTACAATTTCCGCCCCCGCCGCTTCGGCGGCCGCGGCATTTTGGGCGTAGCTTTCATACTTCCCCGTCCCAATTATCAGCCGGGAGGTGAACTGGCGACCCGCCACTTTTAAAATATCGTCTGTGTCATGCGGGGTTGTCATCAGCCGCCTCCTACAAATTGGACGATTTCGATCCGATCCCCTGGGGCGATCACGGTGGTGGCAAACGCAGATCGGGGCACAATTTCAAGATTACGCTCTACCGCGATTTTACGGATAGGAAGAGACAAATGGGCCAACAACTCTGCCACAGAGCCATTTTGCACCTTTTTTTCTTCGCCATTGATCTGAATTATAATCACAGCATATCCTTTATGAGCCACCTGCACTTAAGCGGCGGAACCCCGCGCTGCAAGAGCAGGAAGTTATCTCTCCCAAACAAAGTTTTCGTAAGAAAAATCACTATTTTGATGTCCAATTGACATTTTTCAAAATTCTCTCTGGATTTTTAAAATGGTTTCCCTATTCTATGCGGCTGTTCAAAATTCGGGCAGCAGGAGACCCCCATGCTATTCCGATTTTTTGAAAATCTTGTGCCCCCCTTTACCGATGCGCCGGTGGAACAACCCCCAGCAACGCTGCCCGCATTTATCTGGTATTATGCAAAACCCTTCAAAGGGCTTTTGGTGGCGACAATCTTTGTGTCTGCGCTTATCGCCGGGATTGAGGTTTATGCCCTCGACCTTGTGGGTAATATTGTGGACTGGATGGGTACTACGGATCCAGAGGGGTTTTGGGAAACTTATGGCTTTGAATTGCTCCTCATCTGTGGGCTGATCGCGATCCTTTGGCCTGCCTTATCGGTTTTAGATGATCTGATCTTATTGCAAGGCATTTTGGGCAATATGGCCATGTCTGTAAGGTGGCGGGGGCACCGTTATTTGCTAGGGCAATCGAGCAGCTTTTTTGCAGATGATTTTGCGGGCCGCATTTCCACAAAACTTATGCAAACCGCCACAGGCGCAAGGGATGTGGTGATTAAAGTCACGAATTTAATGGTCTATGCTGCGGTTTATTTTATCAGTACCGCCCTGTTATTTGCTAGCAATAGCCTATGGCTGACGATCCCGCTTATCCTGTGGCTGATACTATATATTGCCACCATGGTGATCTTTTTACCCCGGGTTCAACGGTGGTCAGAAAAACAAGCTGATGAGCGGTCGAACCTGACGGGCCGCGTGGTGGATGCGTATACCAATATTCAAACCGTGAAGATGTTTTCCTCCTCTACGGCGGAAGAGAATTACGCCAAAGAGGGAATGGAAAATATGCTGGGGGCGGTCTATCCCACCTTTCAGGTGGTGACCGCCATGTCGGGCAGTCTTCATTTCATCAATGGTCTTTTCATCGCGGGCACCATTTCCATGGGCAGTTTGTTGTGGAGCCAAGGGCTGATCAGTGTTGGTGCCCTTGCTGCGGCCAGTGCGATTGCCATCCGGATCCAAGGGTTAAGTCACTATTTCTTGTGGGAGATGGCCGCGCTATTTGAGCATATTGGCGCCGCCCTTGATGGCATGAAAACTATCGCCAAGCCCATCAGCGTGACAGATACGCCAGAAGCAAAGGCATTGAATGCCGATCAAGGTGCAATTGAATTTCAGAAGGTCACTTTTCACTATGGAGGCGATCGTAAGATTATCACGGACCTTGATCTAAAGGTTCAGCCCGGTGAGAAAGTGGGCCTGGTGGGGCGTTCAGGCGCGGGGAAATCCACCTTGGTTAATCTTCTCCTCCGCCTCCATGATGTGGAAAAAGGGTCTATACTGATCGATGGGCAACCTATCCATGAGGTCAGCCAAGACAGTTTGCGTCACGCAATCGCTGTGGTGACCCAAGACACCTCTCTCCTCCACCGGTCTATTCGGGAGAATATTGCCTATGGCCAGCCAGGGGCGACAGAAGCCGATATTATCGCGGCGGCCAAACAAGCCGAAGCCTGGGATTTTATCGAAACCTTAGAGGATAAAAAGAAACGCCGCGGGCTTGATGCCCATGTGGGGGAACGCGGCGTCAAGCTTTCCGGCGGGCAGCGTCAGCGGATTGCCATCGCGCGGGTGATTTTGAAGAATGCACCCATTTTGGTGCTGGATGAGGCGACCTCTGCCCTTGATTCAGAGGTTGAGGCCGCCATTCAAGGTCAACTTGAGGGGTTGATGAAGGGCAAAACCGTCATCGCCATCGCCCACCGTCTTTCCACCATCGCGGCCATGGACCGGCTGATCGTGCTTCAAGAGGGGCGGATTGTTGAAGAGGGCCCCCACGCAACGCTTGTGTCTAAAGGCGGTCTTTATGCACAGCTATGGCAACGTCAATCTGGCGGTTTTTTAGGGGCGGAGACATCTGCGGCAGAATAGCAAAACGGTTCAGACTGATAAAATTCTATCCATCTTTTGTTTTTGCTTTAAC
>JBCCMT010000203.1:0-4132 GCA_039026195.1 Pseudomonadota bacterium
GAATTAACCTTTGTACCGATTCTGCCGAGGGCCAGTGCGAGAGTTCAAGTGGTGTATCTCTGGGGGTCTTCACCCTCAAAGATCGATCCAATTTCAAAATATACCGGATCACCATTGAGAGGGGCATTTACGTTAAATGCAGTTAGGGTTTGCGCACCGCTCAAGGCGGTTTCATGGGATATTAAGGAATTGTTTGCCTTAATTTTAGGCAATTTGCCCTATTCTTGCCGTGATTGGGCGCGCACGGATGAAAGATCTAAAGGCCCATCAGAGGGCGTTTGAAAATACCGCTTTATGCTGTCTGCGGTGACATCATTTATTTTGGATGGCGACCATTGGGGCAAGCGATCTTTATCAATCATCTGCGCCCGCACCCCTTCATGAAAATCTGGTCCCTCCATCAAATGGGCGGCCACGCAAAACTCTCTTGCCAGGGCTTCGACAAAGCTAGGGGACGGATCTGACAACATATGATGGGTAAGGTGTAAACTGGTAGGGCTTGAGGTTTTCAGGGCAAACAAAGCCTTCTCCGCCAGTTTTGAGGGATCCGTCCGCAATCGCTCCATTAGGTGGGGGAGGTCTTCTTTTCGATCAAACAGCTGATCAATCAAATGCAGGCTTTCAATAAGGTCCCCTGGTTGCCCCTCATGATATGAGGCCACGGCCTCACTGATTTGAGTGCTAGGGTCTGACCCTAAATCCAAAGCCAGTAGAGCCTCCCGCAACGCAGGAAGCCTTTCGTTTTGCGTGAAATGGCTCGCCACCTCCGCTGACAGACAATCTGCCCCCTTGAGCCTTGCGCCTGTCAGCCCAAGGTAACGACCCAGCCCCCCTGGTAAGCGGGGCAGCATATAGGTTGCCCCCACATCGGGGATAAGGCCAATGGCACATTCCGGCATCGCCCAAATCGTGCGCTCCGTGACGATGCGATGGCTGGCATTCATGGAAATCCCCACACCCCCGCCCATGCATATCCCGTCCATCAGCGCCACATAGGGCTTGGGAAAAGCAGCAATGCGGACATTCATTTGATATTCAACGCGAAAGAATTGGGCCGCTGCAGCGGGGTCTTCTCGCCCTACTTGATACATCCATTTGATATCTCCCCCGGCGCAAAAGGCCTTTTCCCCCTGCCCTTCTACCAAAACCGCTTTGACCGCATCGTCGAGCGCCCATTGCGACAAGGCCTTATCGATGGCAGCGCACATATCAATGGACAAAGCATTCAGCGCCTTTTCCCGCGTGAGGGTGATGACGCCCCAGGCCCCTTTTTGGGAAATCTGAATATCGTCACTCATCACCATCCTCCTCTGCTCAGGTCTTTCTAAATTGTTTTTCTGAACACAGGCCAATCCCTTGCCAAGCGTCAAATAAAAAAGGACTTTAACAGAAGTTTTAGTTGCAACTCATTCCTAGTATGAGCTAAGAGTAATTTTGCGAACGATTCGCACATCATGCTCGAGGAGAATGCCATGGCTGCCTGTTCTTTTATCCCCAATCTGTGTCTGCCAAAATTAGGTACAGGCGCAGGTATTTTAACCTTTGGGTTTCGGGCGTGCGCCCACGGGTTTGGGGAGGATCCGCGGACCATTGAAAGCTTTCGGGAGGCGTTGCCGAAGGATGGGCCTGAAATTTTGCTGCACTTAAACAGTTTTTCCAAAAGCCTCTCGCGCCAGGGGCGTCGCCGCATCGGGGTGGCCTCCCCTGCTTGCGGGCATATCACGGCAGATGAGTTAAGCTTGGTGGCTGCTTTTGCCAGAGCCCAAGAAGATCATGGATTTGCCCAAGAAGCCCATCTGACGTGGATTTTGGCCGCGCCCCCCTCCACCGGTCTGATGAATCATATGCGAGATATCACTGACCTTTTCCTTTGCAGTGGCTTGAATATTTCTTGCCCCGTTTTTTCGGCGGTTCACCACCCAGCGCAAACAGCGCAGCTAGTGGTCAAATCTGGCGGCAAGGTTGCCCACGCCTAAGCATCACGCGTTCTTAACCGATCGCCTCTATTCTTCTTTTTATACCTTAAAGAGATTTAGAGGGGAGATCCTTTTTGCGCATTCTGATTTTAGGGGCCTATGGCCTGATTGGCTTGGCCTTAGCCAACCATCTGCATCGATCTGGTCACCATGTGGTTGGTCTTGGCAGACAAGCACGTAAAGGGCGCAGGCTTTTCCCCTCTATCCCTTGGGTGAGCCTTGATATTGCCAACGCCCTCCATGAAGAAGATTGGCTCCCCCATTTGGACCAGATGGACATGGTCATCAACGCCGCCGGGGTGTTGCAAGATGGCGGCAAAGACAAGGTGACCGCAACCCAACGGGACGGCATCATCGCCCTTATCAAAGCCTGTGAGACGAAGGGTATCTCGCACTTCGTTCAAATCTCCGCCCCCGGCGCGACGGCAGACTCAAAACTTCCTTTTCTAAAAAGCAAAGCAGCAGCAGATGCTGCTTTAAAAGCCAGCCCTTTAAAATGGACCATTTTCAGGCCCGGGCTGGTGTTAAGCCCAAACGCCTATGGGGGAACCACCTTACTTCGAATGCTATCAAGCTTCCCATTTATCCAGCCGATCACCGCGTCTGAGGCGCGTATCCAAACGGTTCATATAGACGATGTCTGCGATGCTATCACAAAAGCAACCCAAGCTGACTTTCCGGGTGGGGATTACCCCCTGGTCGAAGAGACGTCCCATCGCCTAGAAGATATTATACTACAGATGCGGTTATGGTTAGGCATACCAAAGCCCCATTTTGTTTTAAAACTGCCCCTCTTCTTTGGGCAAAGTCTCTCAACATTTGCAGATATGGCTGGGCATTTAGGATGGCGATCAGCGTTGCGGAGCACATCGCTTAAGGTGCTAAGCGATGGGGTCAGGGCAGACCCCGCCCCTTGGCGCAAGGTGCAAGGGCATTCGCTGAGGTCTTATGAAGAAAGCTTAGAGACGCTGCCCTCCACGGTGCAAGAACGCGTTTTTGCTAAAACGCAACTTCTCCTCCCCTGCTTGATTCTCACCCTTGCTTTATTTTGGATCACATCGGGTGTGATCGGCCTGTGGCAATATCAAGACGCCATGGCGGTGTTGACAACGCAGCCAACCTTTTTTGCTTTTGCTGCCGTACTCGGGGGCAGTTTGATAGATATCATCATCGGCATAGGGATTTTATGTCGCAGATGGGTGAGGCTTGCGTGTGGGGCGGCGATAATTGTTTCTATCGCTTACCTAATAGGCGGCAGTTTCCTCGCGCCTCATCTTTGGCTCCACCCTTTAGGCCCCTTGGTCAAAATCTTCCCTTCAATCGCATTGGCCATCACTGTGATGATGATAACGGAGGAAAGATGATGGAGTGGATTTATTTTCTTCGTTGGGCGCATGTGATTGGGGCCACAGTGCTTTTAGGTACAGGGGCAGGCATTGCCTTTTTCATGGTGATGGCCCACCGAACCCGAGACCCGAAGATTATTGCGCACACAGCCAATATCGTCGTGATTGCAGATTGGATTTTCACCGCCTCTGCGGTGGTGATCCAACCGGTTACCGGGGCCCTTTTGGCGCTGGCGATTGGGTGGAAGCTTACCGAAGGGTGGATTGTCTTGTCCTTGGGTCTTTATATCTTTGTGGGCCTTTTTTGGCTGCCGGTAGTATGGATCCAGCATCAATTGCGAACCCTCGCGCGGGAAGCCACGCGCACAAATAGCCCTCTGCCTGCCCAGTATTTCAAGCTTTACCGTATTTGGTTTGCCTGCGGGTTCCCTGCATTTTTTGCGGTTTTGGCCATTATATGGCTCATGATCACACGGCCCATTTTATAACAGCTTCACTGCGGTGCCATTGGCAGAAACCATCAGCATGGCCCCTTTTTGGGTGTCGATGGCTTCATAATCAATATCAATACCAATGACCGCATCTGCGCCAAGCTCTTGGGCTTCAGCGATCATATCCGCCATGGCATGGTCTCGGGCTTCCCGTAGGGCTTTTTGATAGCCGCCCGACCGGCCCCCAAAAATATCACGAAGGCCTGCGAAAAGATCACGGAAAATATTGACCCCCAGGATGGCTTCCCCAGCGACAATGCCCACGCTTGAGGTCACTTCTCGACCAGGAACAGTATTTGTGGTCGTGACGATCATGTCA
>JBCCMT010000204.1:0-4130 GCA_039026195.1 Pseudomonadota bacterium
CCCCCCCCCCCCCCGCGGGGAAGCGAAAGGAGGGTATAAAGCCTTAATAGGGAGACGACTGATAGAGATCCCCACTTACACGGGGATGAGCGGCGGACCTTTAAAGGTCACCGCCAGGATCTTTTTCAAGTTCTTCCTTGCTCACGGTCTTTTCCGTGACCTCTGCTTTTTCGATAATATGATCGATGACCCGGTCTTCAAAGAGGGGCGCACGGATTTGAGCAAGAGCGCCTGGGTTTTGCTGGATAAACTCCATCACCTGCTGAACTGGCACACCCGCTTGCATGGCCTGCATTTGGATGGCGCGCTGCATGTCCTGTTCAGGCACGGTGACTTCAGCGGCCTTGCCAATTTCAGCCAAAATCAAACCAAGACGCACCCGGCGTTCCGCGATACCTTGATATTCTTCTTTTAATTCTTCTTCAGACTTATCTTTGTCTTCTTCATCGCGCTCAGCCTGTTCGACCTGGGCCCAAATGCCGTCAAACTCCGCCTTCACCATGCCCGCTGGCAACTCAAATGCATGTTTCTCGTCGAGGGTGTCGAGGATCGCCCGCTTTAAATGCATCCGAGACTGCCCCTCATAGCGGCGCTCAATGCTCTCTTTCACACGGGTACGGAGGGTATCGAGATCCTCTAGCCCCATATTTTTGGCAAGATCGTCATCCACTTTTGCTTCTTGCGGCGCCTTCACCCCTTGCACGGTGACGTCAAACACTACCGCTTTGCCCGCCAGATTTTCCGCCTGATAATCCTCAGGGAAGGTCACGTCGAGGGCTTTCTCCTCGCCCACCTTGACCCCTGTTAGCTGCTCTTCAAAGCCAGGGATGAAGGAACCTGAGCCAAGAACCAGGGGAACACCCTCGCCGGTGCCGCCTTCAAAGGCCTCCCCGTCGAGCTTGCCCACAAAATCGATGACCACTTGGTCGCCATCTTCTGCGGCCGCGCCCTCGTCACGGTCATTATATTGCGTGTTTTCTTGCGCGATCTTTTCAAGCTCTTGCTCGACTTCCGTCTCTGGAATATCGGCCACCATGCGCTCAAGGGCCATGCCCTCCACATCCATGGGCTCAAATTCTGGCAAGACTTCCACCTGAATATCATATTCAAGGTCCGCTTTCCCCTCGATCACTTGACCGATAAGGTCGTCTTTTAGCTGGGGCTGCGGCGGCATAGCCGGCTGCACTTTATGCTCTTCAAAGGCTTTGGTTTGAGCGGCTGCCATCTCCTCTTGGATCAGCTCCGTCATCATGCCCTTGCCATACATTTTCTTCAAAAAAGAGACGGGCGCTTTGCCGGGGCGGAAGCCTTTCAAGTGAACCTGTCCCTTCACCTCTTCCAGCTTTTCATTCAAGCGCGAGGTGAGGTGAGACTGAGGGATCACCACATGATATTCGCGGCTCAAACCTTCTGATGATTTTTCAGTGACTTGCATCTTTTTCTTCCAGCTGGCCGCGATTGAACGAGCGGTCTCAGTAAACGTTAAGGGATAAAGGGAAGTTGCCCTTTCACTGAACGCGCAAAACGCCCGATATGCCCCTCTTTTGTCAAGGGGGATTCAGCGATATGGCGCAAGAAAAACGTAAAATTCTGACTTTGTCGCCGATAGATCAGAAAATAGTGACTTGAGTCTGCGTGTCCTCTTAAAATTGCACCTCAGCCCCTAAGAAAAACCGACGACCAAATTCTTCAATCAGTGTCAGATTACGCGTATTTGTCCCTTGGTAAGAGCGGTTAGGGGCATTGGTGAGGTTTTCTGCATCAAAGGTCAGGTTTAAACGGGGGGTGAATTGATATCTTAGCCGGAAATCTAGCGCTTCGCTCTCGTCTTGCCAGCGGTCCTGTTCCCTAGCGATAAGGGGGTCATTTTCCCCTGGCGTATAGAGGACAGACAGATATCCACTGCTATAGGTATACCCTAAAAAGCCGGTGAGTTTCGGGCCCTGATAGGTTAGGGTAAAAGAAGCGGTAAAATCAGTTTGTTCAGGTAAGAGCCCCTCTTCGGCTTCACCATTCCGCACCACTTCCCCCTCTGGCTCAATAAAGGTGAGGGCACCGCTGACATTTAGCCGGTCAAAGGGGGCAGGCGCCGCGGTTAAGGACGTGGCGGCAAAAAGCTCTAGCCCATTAATGTCATAGGTCTCTAAATTGGCAGAGCTGAAAACAGTCAGGTCTGAAAGAAATGCATAAGCTGGGTTATCAGGCAACCCCGCCTCAGCCAGGCGCGCCACAATCTGGTCGCTATCTGTGATGATTTCTTGGGTACTGACAATTTCATTCTCAATGGTTTTTCGAAACAGGGCTGCTGCAAGAATGGTGTCCTTATGGGGATAATATTCAAAAGCAAGGTCATAATTATCTGCTTCCCGCGTTTCTAACCCAGGATTGCCAGCGGTGAGGCTGGCGCTGGTTTGCACAACATTTAGCCCTGCACGCGGGGCGATCAGGTCATATTCTGGCCGTGCTAGCCGCCGGGAAGCCCCGGCTCTTATCAAAAATTGATCATTGGCACGGTAAACAAGGCTAGCCATGGGAAGCCAGTCTGTTTGCGTGTCGTCTACGGTGGTGGGTACCGCCCCATCTAAAGAAAACAAAAGCGGCCCCTCCGCCGTCAATTGACTTTCTTCAACCCGTACACCCCCCACAAGCTCTAGCTTGCCGAGGTCCCACTGCCCCATAATATAACCGGCGGTTACCGTTTCTTGAATATCATAGTCACTAAACTGACTATCGATTATATTATTGAGGATATCCGGCGTAAAAACATCGATATTTTCGGCAAAACGTTGCTCAATATCACGTAAATTCAATGCATAATACGGGCTTTCCCCCCCGGGTGGGTCTAATGTTTCAAGGTCACCCAGGGCGAAAAAATTGGACGTTTCTGTAAAAAGCCGATCCGTCTCTAGGTCACTCTGCCTTTGTGTCTGGCGCCATCTTACCCCTGTCTTAACTCGAAAATTTGGCGTAACCTCATGCTCAACATCGCCCCCGAATATAATCGCCTCATCACTCACCGTGACCTGGTTTGCAATTCGAATACCAGCACTAAAAGCAACATCAGAGAGGCGAGAAACTTCACTCGCGCCAAAGCGAACAATACCGTCATTATTCACTGTATAGGGAATATTTTCTACGATAACCCCTGCGCCCGTGCTGTCCTCCCCTTCAAAATTCCATCGCAATTCATCTTCTTCAAGCTGATTATCATTCCAGGAGGCATACCAACGCAAATCAGTCTTCTCAAAGGAATGGGCGCCGTCGGCCATCAGCAATATCGTCTCCCGCGTGGCATTGGTGTCACTCACCCTTGTGGCGGGGAAAAACGACGCCGTGGTTGCGGTGGGCCCTGGCACCGTTGGGCCTTGGGGGTTTAAAGAGGTATCGCCCCCTTCCCGAACCCGCCCCCGCAATACCCGTTCATAGCGCTGGAGATATTCATCATTCTCCAAACTTGTCACCGCCGCAGTGAAATTTAGCCGATGCCCATCAGAGGGCTGATAATCCAAAGAAAGATGAGCATTATAGCGTGTTTCTTCCTCAAATAGGGTCGAGCTTCGGCTCCCCTCTGGGATAAAGGCATCGTCAAATTCAACCCAGCGCGTTTGTTGGATGAAGTCCCGATCAATGCTGAGCCTTGACCCGGTGAGCCCTGCGATGACGCCCCACTCTTGTGAGGGCGCCACCCATTTTAAAAGACCTGTTCCTTCTCTTGTAGGTTCTTCATCATTTTGCCAGCTACTCGCCCTCGCATTGACAAGACCGCTGAGGCCCGTTTGATCGATAGTATCTAGTGCCCGAATGGGGCGGATATCGATGATGCCGCCAATCCCATGGCCCTCCATATCTGGTGTAGGGGTTTTGATGACATCCAGTCGCTCCACCAGGCGGGTGGAGAAAATATCGAGAGGGGTTTGTCGCCCGCCATTAACTGTATCGGGCGCCCCCAAAGGGATTGAATTCACGGTTACATTATTCAGCGCAGGACGAAGTCCCCTTAACTGCACAAATCGCTTCTCGCCCCTGTCCGTTTGCGGCGCGATCCCCGGCAGTCTCGTGAGCGCGGTAACCACATCATTGGCCGGTTGGGCGCGAAGGAAATCTCGATCCACACTGTGGGTGATCTGAGG
>JBCCMT010000205.1:0-4115 GCA_039026195.1 Pseudomonadota bacterium
AAATAAGTTCTAATCCGGTTGATCTAATGATTTCGGCAGATCTTCAGACCTATAATCCTGAATGGGCATCAGCTCCCTCCCTCTAGAAAGAGGTGTTTCCATGGGTTGAGGGTAGCCATACATTAAACGTAGCCAGCGTCGTTTTCGCGGCCCCGCTGCCATTTGGGAAAAGGCATCGCCAAATCCGCCAGGATGTTCCCGCCGAGAAACGAGCGCCCGCATATTGTCCACCACCAACACATCGCGACGGTCAAGGATGATTTCCCGGACGCATGGCTTGCGGCTAACTCGTCTTAAGGTATCTCTCAAGACAAGGAGGGCATTGCGCCCCTCTGGGTCGTCCTCTGCCCAAACCCGGCCGGGGTCAAAGGACAACAGCCAGTCGGGGTCCTGATCCGTACCCTTATTCATCAAAAGCCTTGCGTCGTTCACAGACCGAGACGACACCCCAATATCCGCCCGCGGACCAATTTTATCAAAAATAGGTTTCTGCAACGTTTCGATAATGCCGCCGCGCCCCTCCTCAGGGAGGGCGTCAAGCAAGTCCTTTACGGTCAAAAGATAGATGGGCACACTGCGATAATTCCACATGCAGGTGAAAATCTTGAAATCGCACACAAACCCATCTGATTTCCCCGCCCCTGCGCCGGGGAGGTCTTTTTCCGTGGTGGACTGATGAAAGCGTAATGGCATGTCGCGGGTGGAGCGGTCATTCAGCTCTGGCATCAAGGGCGCGGTCAGTAAATCCCGCACGATGGGCTCCCGACCACCGATAATCCGAAACTCCGGAACGGATCCTAAAATGCCCAGTAATCCTGCGGCAAAACTATCCACCGCCCGCAGTCGACGTTCCGTTTCTGAGTGAGGGTGATCTTCTAATCGATCCCCGGCGGTTTTTCGACCTTTGAGGACTTGCTTGGCATATTCTTCCGGGGTGGAGGGAAATAAGGGCCCCCAATAAGACGCCGCCTTGATAAGCGCATAGGGCGAACCCTCGACGGCTCTTAACCGTTCAAGTTGTGTCAACACTGCTTTGGATAAACAGGTGCTCAACCGCTGGCCCAGCATTTGAGAGATAGCCCGGTTATGGGTCGCTAAGGTCCAATCCCCCCGGCCCCGCATATCAAATCGGAAGGTCTCACCATAAAAGCCGCGAATTTTCTCGTGGTTGCGCCATCGACTAAACCGGGCAAAGGGCGCGCCGATCCGCACGACACAATTTCGGTCTGGCGGTTGGCTATCAAACCGCACCCGCCCAGCCTTCACCGCCCCCACATTTTGATGGACTTTTTCTTGCATAACTAAGCTCTAGCGCGCCTAGTCTCAGGTGAAAACAAAATTCGTCTATGGGGGTCCCCTATCAAAGCCTGATCAAAATAGGCCTTCGATCCCTGATAGGTGAAAAGGGTACAGGGGAGTAAAGAGCCTTGAAAATGACTGAAATCTCAAGGATATGAGATATTTAAGGCTTTTTCGATATCTTCCCCATATGGTATTTGTTTAAGAAGTGTAGTGAGTTTTATGGTGTTTCAATTTGAGCGTTTTGGTCATCCAATTGCATTTCAAAATACGAAAGAGGGCCATCTCAGCTACCAACAGTTAGCTGAAAAATGTGATGCTTTTAAGGCCCGCTTAGCCTGCGAAAAGTCCCTTATCATGGTTCATTGCGACCATTCTATTGCGAGTTTGATTGCCATTTTTGGCTCTCTTCGCGCAGGACATGCGGTCATGCTGGCGGACGCTGAAAATGATCACCTGATAGAGGCCTTAAAGCAGTCCTATACGCCGGATTACATTTATCATCCGCAAAAAGATGACTTGGAAAAAACGCATTATGGATCTGCAGGGAGTCTCTATGAAGAGCTCGCTCTGTTGATCAGCACCTCTGGTTCCACAGGATCCCCCAAAACAGTGCGTCTTTCTTATGAAGGCTTGACGTCAAATGCCGAAGCAATTGCAGATTATCTCCCCATCACCGCCTCAGACCGCGCGCTTCTCACCTTGCCGGTCCACTATTGCTATGGGTTGTCGGTGGTTACATCCCATTTATTAAAAGGCGCGACAATTATTGTTGAGCACACGGAGATAAATGAGAAAGATTTTTACGATAAACTCAAAAGTGAACGGGTAACCACCTTTCCTTGTGTCCCCTTTCATTTTGATCTTTTTGAACGCATTGGGTTTCGGCAATGGGATCTTCCAGATTTGAACTATATCACCCAAGCAGGGGGAGCCTTAGCGCCGCATCTTGCAAAGACATATGCTGCGTGGGCGAAGGAAGCGGATAAAGAATTCTTTATCATGTATGGCGCCACTGAAGCGACGGCGAGGATGGCCTATCTCCCCTCTCGCCTTGCGGGATGTCATAGTGATACCATTGGCCAGCCCGTCTCAAATGGGCAATTCCATCTGCTCAATCCGCAAGGGGATCTTATTGAAGAGGTCGGCGAAGAGGGGGAGCTTGTGTATACCGGTCCCAATGTGATGCTTGGCTATGCGCAAGGGCGAGAAGACCTTTCGAAAGGGCGCGATAGTCACCAATTGCATACGGGCGACATGGCCCTAAAAACCGCTGACGGCCTTTATAAGATCACAGGGCGGATTAGTCGTTTCGCAAAGCTCTATGGAAAACGGTTTAATCTACAGGATATTGAAAACACATTGTCTGCCCATGGGGTAACCGGGGCTGCTTTTTCGGACGATCGCTCCCTTTTTGTGGCAACACGTCAAAAAGACAGCCACCGTCTTATTGTTGATCTAATTACAGAACATTTTGGCATCGCGCCCCAGGACATTAAAACGCGAGAATATCAAGACCTGCCAACTCTTTCATCAGGAAAAATTCATTACCAAGCGCTTCAAGAGGACTTTGCCCGTCAAGAAAAAGAAAAAGCGTCTTTGCCCACTCCTCAAAAGTCGCAAAAGCAAGCCTTGCTGGATCTTTACGCTGAAACCTTTCTCACCGAGGTGTCTGAGGAAGATAGCTTCCGATCCTTAGAGGGGGACTCCCTCCGCTTTATTCAAATCTCCTTAGGGATAGAGAAAATTATTGGTCATCTCCCCCAAGGGTGGGAGGATAAACCCATCTCAGCTCTCTCTGAGGGGCAAAGCAAAGTAAAATCCAAATGGCTGGCAGAGGTTGAGACAAATGTTCTTATTCGGGTGGGGGCAATTTTGTTGGTGCTGTGTAACCATGGGGGCGCGCATTTTCTAAAAGGCGGCGCACATATCTTGCTGATGGTCTCGGCGTTTAATTTCGTGAGATTTCAATATCCCCAAATTTTACAAGGCAAGGTAAAACCGTTTTTAAGTAACTTCCTTATCAATGTGTTGATCCCCTATTGGGGGATCATATTGATATATGGTCTTTATAGATCTAATATTTCATGGGCGGATATATTCCTTTATCGAAATATCATAGGCGCGCCTGGCTCCCCCGGTTTTGGTACCTGGTTTATCGAGGTGATGGTCCAAGGGTTTTTCATCCTTATTCTCCTCAGCCAAGTCAAAGGGATAAAAAGTCAGTATCAGAAACATCCATTTTCTGTCGCCATGGCCTTATTATGCCTCGCCATCATGATGCGCATCGGACATGAAATGGTCTTCGGGGTCTATAAAGAGCCCACTTGGATGTTCCCTTTTACTGCGGTTTTATGGGTGTTTATGTTTGGGGTGGTCATGGCTCATGCGGAAACCACACGGCAAAAAGTAATCACCACAGGCCTGTTAGCGTTATCGGTTTATCTGTTGCATGAGGGGCAGATCGGTCGTCCCACCCTCATGCTTGTGGCAGCAAGCTTTTTAATCTGGGTGCCCCGGATGAAAATGCCAAGGATGATGGTGCCCCTTCTTTTGACCATCGGGAGTGCCGCCTTGTTTATTTATATGCTAAATGAACGGGTCGTTCACATCGCAAAACGCTTTTATGAGGACTTACCCCTTCCTTTCCCGCAACTCTGGGAAACAGTGGCTCTGTGGCTGATTTTTGGTATTTTGTTTGGTGTCATTGGGTATAAGTTATATAATATCCTACTGCTGCAGGGGAAAAAACTCTTCAAGAGGAAACAAAAGACCGTGGGGGTATCAAACACCACACCGCTTCAATAGCACCGCTT
>JBCCMT010000206.1:0-4111 GCA_039026195.1 Pseudomonadota bacterium
GCAAAACTTGGATGGAAAGATTATGATCAAAGGCGAATTCGTGTTTATCAGCGCATCAGTGGCCCAGAGGGCAATTTCGTTGGTAATTCGGTAACCACGCAGCGCTTCGTTCAAGACACAACTGCTTGGGAGATAGGCACCCGCGCGACCTTCAACACTGGACCATTTAGCCACGTTTTTGTGATCGCCTATTCTGGGTTTTATACACAATTTGATTTTGCCGGCGGTTCTCTGCCTATTTCATATGAATCAAATATTTTCAATCCAATAAGAGTAGCCCGACCGGATATCCCTGAAGAGATCTTTTCGTTGGATAGATCAGAGAATTCTTTAGCCTCTTTCTTCGTACTAGAACAAACTAATTCAGGCATCAGCTTTATCGATACGATTAAAGCTTTTGATGATCGTTTAGTGCTTGTTGTAGGCGCTCGAAGACAGGGTTTTGAAGTCCCTGCCTTCAATTATGATGAGGAGGCCTGGACACCGATTAGTAGCATCGTCGGTAAAATAAACGATAATTTTTCTTTATACGCCACTTATAGCGAAGCATTCCAGCAAGGTCCAACGGCTCCACTGCAAGGCGTCGCTAACCCCGGTGAGATCTTTTCACCGTTTACTACTGAGAGTTTCGAAGGAGGTGTAAAATTTGATATTGGTCGCGTTGGCGGCAGTTTGGCGGCATTTCAGACAGAGCTTCCTGCGGCTCGGACTAATCCCGAGACCAATATTTTCGAAATCGTTGGCGGTGAACTTTATCGAGGGCTTGAATTCATTGCTTTCGGTGAACCTACCCCAGGGCTCAATTTAATCAGTGGGATCGTCTTACTTGATACTGAGCTTCAGAATACTGGTAATGCAGCTCTCGATGGCAATTTTACGACAGCTACGTCAGATGTTTTAGCGTCGTTCTCTGCCGAATATGATATTGAAGCAATTCCAGGCTTCACAGTGCGAAGTACTGTTATCCATACTGGTCGTCAATTTCTTGATCAGGCGAACGAACAACGCATCCCGTCGTCGACAAGGGTTGATCTGGGTGCACGCTATTCTTTCGATATTGGAGACACGCGTATGATCACACGCTTTGACATCCAAAATGTTAGCGATCTGGATTATTGGTCTTCAGCGGGTCAAACCCCAGGCCGGGAATGGTTAGCAAGAGGAGAGCCTCGTACGTTTCTATTCTCAGCATCAGTACTTTTCTAAGAAGTAAAATGCTTTGAGACCTAAAGCATCGCGCAAAAAGCACACCCCGGACCCTGATTCGGGGTGTACAACGGTTTTTTGCCTTTCGCGATGCGACACGCAAAGACTTAGATCATAATGCTATGATCCAAATTTATTGCATTATAATCTAAGGGGCTGTGCCAGACACACTTTTATCGCTGACCTTTCACTTGGTTGATCAACCGCCCGGGGGCCAAGTTATCGGCCTTCACAAAGGCATCAACAACACCGGAAACTTCCTCAAAGCTCACCGTGTGGGAGCCGGAGGATAGGCCGAGGGAGGTGGCTAAGCTTGTGTCCGCTAAAATGGACCGCATGTTTAATCCGGTGGCGGCCAAATCGCTATCGGTGGCATTCACCCGCACGGTACTGGTGGCTTCATATAGGTGCTGATCAAACACAGCTGCCATATGCAGATAATTCAGGATCGACACTGCTAGATTTCCCCGCGGCATCCCATAATCAGCAATGTCATAGCGGGTGATATAGGCTGCCCCACTGTCGTCTAACCCGGCCGACACGAAAGCATAGCGATAATTAAACGCCGAAACGGTCCGCGAGGAAGCTGAAGTTTGGAAAATCGCCACCATATTCAGACCGCGACATCTTTTGTTGCCTTCATCGCAAGCCATGGGGGTCAACTGAAATTTGATGCCGTTTTCGGCCTGCGCCAAAACAGCCTTTTGCCCATTGGGCATGGTCGCGCCTTGATATTGGATGCCTAACTCAGACAGGAGGGGGATAATCGCCTCCGCATGTAGGCTGTTTAAAGGTTGGGAGGGGTTTTTCACCGGCGCCTTTGGCGCACTTAGGGAATTACTTTGGGCCACCGCCAAGCCAAGAGCAGCGGTGGAGGCCAAAAAGAAAGGTGCAGCAAATTTAAAAAGCGACTTGATCATCATGTCCCCATCCTGTTCATGGGCCGGAAGACCACTCCAGCCGTTAATGTGAAGGCAAAGGTTAACCGAAAATAAACAAAAGCGGTAGGCCTTTTCTATACCTTAATTCATCTCAGCGGCCCCAAACACTCCCGATACCGTGAGGATCCGCTAAAATCATGGATGAGACCCCTATTTCTGACGATCATGAGAAACCAAAACGGCGGGAGTTACCGCCGCGGACGAAGCCTGGATTGCCCGCCCGCGGGGCGGCCCTTGACCTCTTGCGCCTTACCCGTCGGGGTAGGAGCCTTGATGAAGCTCTGACCATCTGCCGGAGCTTTAATGACCTCGAAGGAGCGGACCGGGCCTTTGCGCGGCAGCTAGCTTCGACAGTTTTGCGACGTCAGGGGTCCTTAGACGAAGTGGTGGCCGCCTATCTCGACCGCCCCCTCAAGGCGAACCAGCATGAGTTGCGGGCCCTCCTTCGCCTGGCAGCGGCGCAAATCGTTTTACTCGAAGTGCCTCCGCACGCGGCGGCCTCCACCGCGGTGGACCTTGCGCGGGAACGCCAAGAGCTGCGCCCCTTTGCCAAATTGGTAAATGCCCTGGCCCGCCGGATGGCGGAAAGTGGGGCCGACACGTTGGAGAAATTGCCCCCCCGGGTGGATACGCCCGGCTGGCTCTGGCGACAGCTACAGCGGGCCTATGGTCCGAAAAAGACAGCCGATATGGCGCTCGCCCATCGCCAGGAACCACCGCTCGATATGACCGTGAAAGAATTGAGCAGCCGCGACGGCCTTGCTGTGGCCATTGGGGCAAGCGCCGTGGGGCCTGTCAGCCTTCGCCGAACGATGGGGGGACGGGTGGAAGAGCTCGCCGGCTATGAGGATGGCAGCTGGTGGGTACAGGATGTGGCCGCCACCCTGCCTGCGCGCCTTGCCGGTGATATCGAGGACAAAATGGTCTATGATCTATGCGCCGCCCCGGGCGGGAAGACCCTTCAACTGGCCGCCGCGGGGGCAAAGGTGACGGCGGTGGACATCTCCCCCCATCGGATTGAACGCTTACACGAAAACCTTACCCGCACCGGCCTTTCTGCGCGCGTGGAAGAGGCCGACATCCTTCAGTGGCGCCCGCGAGAGAAGGCTGATGTTGTCCTTCTCGATGCGCCCTGCACCGCGACGGGGACCATCCGCCGGAACCCTGATTTGCTGTGGCAAAAAAAGGAAGAAGAGGTCGATATTTTGTCGAAGCTTCAAGACCGGATGCTGGGCCATGCCTTGACCTTGGTAAAACCAGGGGGCCTTCTCATTTTTGCCACCTGCTCCCTCTTACCTGAAGAAGGAGAATTGCGGGTGGAGGCGGCGCTCAAGCGCCATGACCGCCTGGCCCGCGTGCCCGTTACACCGGAAGAGGTGGGCGACCTTCCCGTGATCAACAAAGACGGCGATATCCGCTGCTTGCCCTCCTTTTTGAAGGATCAGGGCGGGATGGATGGCTTTTTCGTGAGCCGATTGAGGGTAGATTGATTAGGATGATGCCCTATATAGTAGGATCATATCCTACTGGAGATTGACATGTCCATGATCAAAAAAAGCATCACCATTACGCCTGAACAAGAGGTATGGATAAAAGACCGCCTGGCGACTGGTCATTTTGGAAACGAAAGCGAAGTTCTCAGAGAGCTTATTCGCCGAGAACAGGAGCGCTTACAGGAATTAAAAGATATTCGATCAGCGCTCATCGAAGGAGAAAAAAGCGGGATATCCTCTCTTCGCCCTGAGGATATTCGCCAAAAAGCCTTGCAAGACTTTCATGCGAAATGAGCTCCTATCACCTTACGATTGAGGCAGAGCAGGATTTGCGGGGAATTTATCAGCGGGGCCTTAATGAATTCGGGGTCAAACAATCTGATGAGTATTTTGACGGTCTAGGGCTTGTTGAGTATCACGGCATGACACTGGTTCGAGACCAAAATCACGGGTCGTTTAGGAGAAAACCGC
>JBCCMT010000207.1:0-4091 GCA_039026195.1 Pseudomonadota bacterium
ACATATTTATAGGTGGAGTCATAGGTGCCGCCGATCCCGTCATCGGCCTCCACCTTTGAGATAAGCCGCATCGGGGCGAGGAGGTCAACGGTGGGGTAGGTGGCGGCGTTACCCCCCGTATCCTTGGTATAGACACTGCTATCTGTCCCAATCTTATATTCAAACGCCGTCGTCGACCCAAGGCCCGTGGTGACAGAGGTCATGAGGTCTGGAACAGTGGATTGGTTGAGATAGATATAGTTTGTTCCAAGGTTTTCCCCTACCCAAAGAAGATCATTAAGGCCGTCTCCATTAAAGTCAGCTACATAAATATTACCGTCTGTGTTAATATTTGAAGGCGTGATAACACTTGCTACTGAAGAAAAATCTAGCCCGTCTTTGTTCAGATAAACTGTGTTTTGACCTGAAGATGTATCATATCTTAAAAGATCTGTAAGGCCGTTTGAGTCCAAATCAACAGATAAAAATCTTCGATTTACGCCCCCATTAAAATCAATGTTAGGTTTCTGAAGAGATGCATCGCCCCTATTTATAGCAATCTCAGTGTCTCGATCTGAATTTACGAAGCGAACATCTGTTACACCATCGCCATTCCAATCGTCAGAAAATTGCGATCGTCTAACACCTCTAACACGGCCTCGAATATAATCTTCTTCTTCTTCAGTTAAATCATTATTCTCAGTAAAAGTATCAAAACTAAAACTTAGATCATTGAGTAAAAAATATGATTCATAATTTTTACCCTGAAACTCTGGTTCGCCGGCATCGTTGGTAACGGTGACTTCTCTAAGAACATGTAAGTCAGAGGTGCCGTTTGCATTGAGGTCAAGGACCTGAACATTGTAGTCAGAAACTCTAGCCCTACAATTAAATATAGGAGGTGCCTGATCACATTCATCAGGGACTCCAAAATTTACACTAACGACATTATTATAAACAGTAAAATTATTCGTTCCAGTATTAATAAAAAGATTCTTTAAGCCAAACAAAGAATTGTACCAAAACAAATCTGTTAAGCCATCACCGTTAAAATCGCCGGCCCTTAGTTCACTACCATTATTTTGAGATGTGGGAACAGTAAGTTCAACATTCGTTATAGGATTAAATATTGGTGCGGCAAAACTAATTAAATTATTTGTGCTCGTATTAAGAATAAGCTTATTTGCGCCATTATTAGAATTATTAAACCAAAAAATATCTGGAAGCGCATCACCATTAAAGTCACCAAACACAAGCTCTCCATTTGCAATATGACTCAGTGAAATCAGTGTACTTTGGGGAGTAAAATTGCCCAATCCATCACCTCGATACCACTGATTGTTTCCTCCATTGGGCTTGAAAGCTAAAAGATCGGCATGGCCGTCTCCGTTCCAATCCGCAGGAAAAATTTGATAGCCAGCACTACTTTTTAAAATAGTATTACTAAAACGCCCTCCTAATGCAGATCCAAACCCGAAAGTTGATTGGCTAAAGTCAAAAACCGTCTTCGGAAGACAAGGTCCACTGGCTCCAGCACAAAGCTCAATATCTTTAAGTAAGCTACGGTCCGTCGAAGAACTTTGGCTATAATTTAATTTATATTGTTTTACGATTGTGCTGCCGGCATAGGTCTTAATCGTTTTTAGGCGCTTTGTAAGTGAGAGTTTGGACCCGGCTAGATAGCGTGTGGAGTCGTCAGAACGGTTTTCATAGTTAAACCGCACAGAATTATAGGGGGATAATGACTCTCCGTCATTGCCCGTATAGTCAATCCGGGTTGGGAAGGACTCACCAGTACTTTGAGAGGTGTTATAAGTGACGGTAAGGTAATTCCCCATCACATCACTGATTTTATTGGCCGCCCAAACCCGGACATAGGAGAGCTCTGAAGAAGCTTTCATTTGAGAATCAGCTGTGTTCCCAAACTCCATGATTTGGCCGGATTTTGTCCACACCTTAAACCAGGCAGGGCCGTTAATGCCACTATTAGTGTAAGAAACAATCTTACTAAAGCCATCAATCTCTGTACGGTATTCTGTTCCGTCACCCCCATAAGGTCCATTTATAGCAATCAGTTTCTGCCCTTCCAAACAAAAGCGGTCGTCGCTGCTATACTCAACGCCCTTAGTCGTACCATCTTGCGCAATAGTTTTCCCACATCGACTGATGGAGGGCAGTCCGCCTAAGGACCAGCCCACACCGAGAATGCCATTCCCGCCCTGGCTAGAGTAATTTAAAGACAAAGACGGCACCATGCCCGCTGTCCCCGGGGGCACCTCAATGGGAATAGAGTAGGTGGCCGCTCCCCCAGGGGTCACATTAAATTGCCCTGGCACCATCATCATTTGCGCCTGGGTGGCGGGCAATATAGTACTCATCCCCAACATAGAAAGAGCAAGAAGCAAAGGGCGTTTGGTGGAAATCCAAGAATTCATGATGCTCACGTCCGATCGGCAGCAAAAACACAAAAAGGCCAAGCGCATAGCGTGATTGCGCTATGCTATGATACAGAATAGTTGGAAGACTGAGATGATTTCTCAGTATATGAAGAAATAAATATCTATGAAATTTTTTTCAATCTTCCCACCCATGTCTATTCATCCTTCTAAGCACTATTCTCACGACGATGCAAGCTTAAAGAGAAGCCTCGTATAAAAATTTACTCTAAATGGTGTGGGCATAAAAAGGCAGATAATGTCATAGAGGCATCTCAACTTGATGTTGTAAGCTTGGATACAGCTAGACGAACGCTCTTGCAGTGAGGTCTCCTAACACCCCCGTTGACGCTTCTTCTCTTCAAGACTAACCTACGAAAAGAGGAGCTAAAAGAATGCAGTATGGGGATTTCCTCGATCAATTAGAACAAGACTGTCACCTAGAGCGGGGGACAAGACAAAGGGTCGAGTTGATTTGCCAGGAAAGTGGAGAGGCGTGGGACCAAGTCCTCTTACGGCTTGGGGCGATGGCTGAGGGGGATCTTAGTGCCCATTTGGCATCTGCCCTAGGCTGGCCCCTATGGGGTGGGCAGGGGGAATTAGCCCTTCCCCTCGGTATAAACCCTCATTTTGCGGAGCAACATCGACTGGTGGCCGTCACACAAAAAGGGCAAGAGACAGCTCTTGGCGTGGTGAACCCTTTTGATGCCCAAGCTATCTCTGGCGCTGAATTTTCCGTTGGAAAATCTCCTTCCGTCATTATTCCGTTTTCAGCCTTTAATAGCTTTATCAACGAACAGGGACCGCTTGAGCCACCCCAAAGTGAGACAAGCGAAGCGGATGTAGCCCTTGACATTGATCAGTTGCAAGATCTTGCAAGTACAGAACCTATTGTTCGGCAGGTCACTTATTTGATCACAAAAGCCAGCCATGCACGGGCCTCTGACCTTCATATTGAGCCCACTGATAAAGGCTATCAATTACATCACCGGGTGGATGGGCGGTTGCGCGCCGTCGGTCAGCTTTCACGCACCGATGGGCTGGCGGTGATTTCCCGCTTTAAAATCTTGGCTCACCTCGATATTGCTGAGCAGCGCCGCCCGCAGGATGGACGACTCACCTTCCCGGTGGAGGGGCGCCGTATCGACCTGCGAGTGTCCGCTGTGGCGACAGATCATGGGGAAAGCCTAGTTTTGCGGTTGCTTGACCAAGCAGCGCACCTGCATAGCTATCAAGATCTCGGGTATACAGATGAACAGATTGCCAAAATTCGGTCGATCATCCACCGCCCCCATGGTCTGGTGGCGGTCACTGGCCCCACGGGGAGTGGCAAGACCACCAGCCTTTACGCCATGCTTTCAGAATTGGCGGATGGGGAGCGTAAGGTGCTCACCATTGAGGACCCCATTGAGTATCGGTTGGCGGGGGTTCTCCAATCCCAAGTGAATACCCAAATTGGGGTGACTTTTTCCTCCGCCCTCCGCTCATTTTTACGGCATGACCCTGATGTCATTATGGTGGGGGAGATCAGGGATAAAGAAACTGCAGAAATGGCCACCCAGGCCGCCTTAACAGGGCATTTGGTGCTCACCACGTTGCATACGAATGATGCCCCTTCGGCGATTACGCGGTTAAGGGACCTCGGGGTTGAGGACTATTTGATCGCCTCCACCTTAC
>JBCCMT010000208.1:0-4089 GCA_039026195.1 Pseudomonadota bacterium
GGGGCAGATCGTTCATCTCGTCGGACAAGGCCCCTTCGTCATGGACAACATCCGCCTGAAGATCATAGTCAGCAAGATCGTCATGCTCTTGGAAGGTTTCTGCGCCGTCTTCAGCGGATGTTGTCCATGACGAAGGGGCCTTGTCCGACGAGATGAACGATCTGCCCCTTGCCCCCATGGGCGCAGTGGAAGGGGATATGGAAGATATCTCCGTCAATCATATCCAGCCCGTTCCTAGAATTAATATTCATAGTTTCTGTACCTCTGAAAAATTAACCCAGCTTGTGGAAATGGCCACGGCGGATCGCCGTTTGGCGAAAGCTCATGTGACCCTGCAGCAGGGGGGCGCAGCAGAGGCGGCAGAATTTTACGCCCATGATGCCACGCCAAATTTATTATTGATTGAAGCGGGCGCCTCTCCGGATGAGCTGCTGTCAGGGTTAGAAGCGCTGGCCCAAGTCTGTGACCCGAGCACCCGCGTGGTGGTCATCGGCGATATCAATGATATTCGTCTTTATCGGGAATTGATGGACCGCGGCATTAGTGAATATCTCGTCGCCCCTCAGTCTCCTCTGCATATTATCGCTTGCATTGGCGAGCTTTATGCGGACCCCTCTGCGCCGCCCATTGGAAAATCTTTTGTCTTTGTGGGCGCCCGTGGGGGCACAGGTTCGTCGAGCATTTGTCATAATGTGGCGTGGTCTTTAGCCGAAGAAATGAAATCAGATACCATCCTGATGGATCTTGATTTGGCCTTTGGGACAGCGGGGCTTGATTTTGAACAAGATCCAAGCCAGGGGCTTGCCGAAGCGCTTTCTGCGCCAGACCGTTTGGATGATGTGCTGCTTGACCGGCTTTTACAGAAGCATACGGACCGGTTAAGTCTTTTCTCTGCGCCGAATATGCTAGATCAAGATTATGATCTGCCCACCGAAAGCTTTGATACGGTGTTGGAAAAGGTGCGCGGCGCGGCCCCATGCATTGCTGTCGATCTGCCCCATGTTTGGTCCGCTTGGTCAAAAATGATGCTCCAAACCGCTGATGAGATTATTCTGACGGCGACACCTGATCTTTCTTCCTTCCGGAATGCGAAGAATATCATTGAGACAATCAAAGTTCACCGTACGAATGACTCACCTCCCATTTTGGTATTGAACCAAGTCAATGTGCCCAAACGACCTGAGGTCCCCTTAGAGCAATTTGAAGAGGCCCTAGGGCTTGAGCCGCAATTCGTTCTGCCTTGGGATCCTGTGTTGTTTGGGAATGCGTCCACCAATGCCGAACCATTAGCAGAGGTCGCGCCGAAATCAAAAATTACGCAAGAAATACACCGTCTGGCAAGGGTGTTGGCGGGCGAGCCAAATGTAGGAAAACATGGGGGCGGCTTTAACCTTGCGTCCTTGTTTTCTAAAAAATCGTAAGGGGCTCACATGTTTGGAAAGCGACCCGCCGATGCGCCGACATCCGCCCCAAAACCAAAACCTGTAGCGGCAAAGCCGGCCCCGAAAGCGCCGCCGAAGGCTGAGGCAAAAAAGGCGCCGCCAAAAGTAGCCCCGCCGCAGGAAGAGGTCAAAAAAGCACCGCCCCCAAAGGCGATGCAAGACGAGGCGCATTCTGACAGTTATTTTCAGACGAAAACGTCTATCTTCAATGCCCTGATCGATACCATTGATTTATCACAACTTGCCCAGCTGGATATGGAATCCGCAGCGGAAGAAATTCGTGATATTGTCAACGAGATTATTTCCATCAAGGGCGTGCAAATGTCTATTTCAGAGCAGGAATCCCTGCTCCAAGATATTTGTAATGACGTTTTGGGATATGGCCCGCTGGAGCCTTTATTGGCGCGGGATGATATCGCCGATGTGATGGTCAACGGCGCGGGCCGGGTCTTTATTGAGGTGGGCGGAAAGATTGAGCTGACGAAAGTTCGCTTCCGGGATAACACCCAGCTCATGAATATCTGTCAACGGATTGTGAGCCAAGTGGGCCGCCGGGTCGATGAAGCCAGCCCCATTTGTGATGCGCGCTTACCGGACGGAAGCCGGGTGAACGTCATTGCCCCCCCGCTGGCCATTGATGGTGCGGCGCTGACCATCCGGAAATTTAAAAAAGATAAGCTGACCATGAATGATTTGGTCAGCTTTGGCTCTATTTCTGAAGCGGGGGCAAAAGTTCTCGATATTATCGGATCTTGCCGTATCAATACGCTGATTTCCGGCGGGACGGGTTCGGGAAAAACCACCTTGCTGAACTGTATGACCTCTTTCATTGAAGAGGATGAGCGGATCATCACCTGCGAAGACGCAGCGGAACTTCAATTGCAGCAGCCCCATGTGGTTAGGCTTGAAACGCGGCCCCCCAATCTGGAGGGGCAAGGCGAGGTCACCATGCGGGATCTTGTTAAAAACTGTCTCCGGATGCGTCCTGAACGGATCATCGTGGGCGAGGTGCGGGGGCCTGAAGCCTTTGACCTGTTGCAGGCGATGAATACCGGCCATGATGGCTCCATGGGAACTCTCCACGCCAACTCACCGCGCGAAGCGTTGCAGCGGCTTGAAAGTATGATCACTATGGGGGGACTTGGTCTTCCCTCAAAAACCATCCGTGAAATGATTGTGGGCTCTGTGGATGTGGTGGTCCAAGCCGCACGTCTTCGGGATGGCTCGCGCCGGATCACCCACGTGACAGAGGTTTTGGGCACAGAAGGCGATACCATTATTACTCAAGATTTATTCGTCTACGATATTCAAGGGGAAGCGGAAGACGGAAAAGTGGCTGGTCAGCATAAATCAACGGGCATTGCGCGCCCTGCCTTTTGGGATCGGGCCCGCTATTATGGTCGTCATGGTGCCCTTGCCGAAGCCCTTGATGCGGCGGAAGGATAGGTCCCTATGCCCTTTGACATGCAAACCATTATTGTGGCCATTGCCGGGGCAGTTTGCATCGGGGGCGTTGCTTTTATTTTATTAGCGCCTGGGTCCAATGAAAAAACAAGCAAGCGGGCGGCGGCTTTATCTTCGAGCGGAAAAGTCAAAGCCAAAGCGGGCGGCGGGGCTACCCCGGATAAGGCAAAAGACCGCACCAAGCAGGTGGCCGAAAGCCTGAAAAAATTAGAAGAGCAACAAAAAGAGCTAAACAAAAAACGCAAAGTCTCCTTGTCTCAAATGATTGAGCAAGCGGGGTTTGAATTCTCCGTACGGGACTTTTATATGATCTCCGCCATTGTGGGGGTCATCATGGTGGGGGTTGGTGTGGTGACCGGGCAGGTGCCTTGGGTGATTGCCGCCATGGGGGCCACAGGTGCCTTAGGGTTGCCCCGCTGGTTCTTAAGCTCTTCGCGAAAAAGACGGCAGAAAAAATTCGCTGAAGAATTCTCTAACGCCATTGACGTGATTGTCCGCGGGGTGAAATCAGGGTTGCCTGTAAATGAATGTTTGAAGATTATTGCCAGAGATGCGCAAAGCCCTGTGAAAGAAGAGTTTCATCTGCTGGTGGAAAGCTTGCGCTTGGGCCTCTCCTTAGAACAATCCTTAGAACGTATGTTTGAACGGATGCCCATTAACGAAGTGAATTTCTTCTCCATTGTGCTGATTATCCAAAAGCAAACAGGGGGGAATTTGGCGGACGCCTTGGGAAATCTCAGTACGGTTTTACGCAGCCGGAAAATGATGCTCGGGAAGATTGCCGCTCTTTCTATGGAGGCAAAGGCGTCTGCGGTGATTTTGGCGGCCATGCCTTTTTTCGTCTCTGGCATGGTTTATATGTCCGCGCCGGATTATCTGGCCCCGTTATATACCACGCAATTTGGTCAGTTTTTGCTGATCGGCGCAGGTCTCTGGATGCTGACAGGGGTATTGGTCATGAAAAATATGATCAGTATTAAGGTGTAACAGATGGTAGGTCTCGTTGAAGCGGTAACGGATCGTCAAACACAGATCGCTGTGCTTGCAGCGGTGGCCTCTGCGGCAACGGCGCTCACATTGGTGGGGCCGCTTTTACAGACAAACCCCATGAAGGCGCGGGCAAAGCGGGTTGCCGATTATAAAGAAAACCTTCGCCAACAATCTCGCGCAGAACTGAATTCGA
>JBCCMT010000209.1:0-4076 GCA_039026195.1 Pseudomonadota bacterium
CACTGAACTAAAGTGTTGAATATTTAGCCCTGCATCCGCTGGACCGTTTCGCCAGTTGACGCCAGTGGTAAGGCGGGTTTCAGGCACAGAGCCAAAGGCCCCACTCCATTCGCCTAGATGCTCAATGGTTTGGCCACCCCCTGTTTCTTCAAACTCAAATAATTGAGTTCCGTTAAAGTAGAAGGATAAGTCGCCAATGTCTGTATCCAGCTTATATGTTGCACTAACATCTAAACCGCTCACATTAAACTCGCCGCCATTATCAAGACGAAGATCAGCTACTAAAGGTAAGTTCGTGATTGGATCGCGAGTAAGTGATCCGCCGACTTCCGTGCCTGCAAATAACGCCTCTACATCAGGCTCTCGAATAATATTCGATATGTCTAGTGTCCAATAGTCAAAGGTAAGGAACAAATTTGGTATAGTATTGGGTCGTATAATCAGACCCGCGTTAAAGGTTTCCCCTGTTTCAGCTTCTAAATCAGGGTTACCACCAAATATGAAAGTGAAAGGTGTTCCTGTTGTTTGAGTTACAGGGTCAAAGAGACCACTAGCGGCAACAAACGTTTCCCCTTGAGGTATAGTGAGTGCCTCGATGCTTGGGGCCCGGAACGTTTCTGCGAAACTGGCCCGGGCTACAACTTGGCCATCTAAGAAACCAATGCGTGCAAGGCCTTGCCAGATTGTTGCATCGCCAAAGTCACTATAGCTTTCATTTCGCACAGCACCAGAAAGTTCAACTGATTGTAAGAAAGCTGGCTCTTGAGCGTTGAATACAGGCACTTTTAGTTCACCGAAATAGGCATCAACACTGCGGTCCCCAACGGCTGGAGTGTCCGATAAATTATCTGTCCACCACAAATTAGCATTTTGAAGCGCATCATTCGGACGATAATCAAATTCGACATCGCGACGTTGATATCCTGCAGCAAATTGAACAGTCCCTTGGCTCCACTCGAAGAGATCACCAGTCAGCGTAAAATCAAAGGTTTTAAGAGTATTGATGTCTCTTAGACCAATATTAGGTGAAATGCGGTCATAGACATCTTGGGGCTGACACCAATAACAGAATGGGTCAAATTCACCCGATTCAGCTAACTCTTGCGCGACTTCGAAATCTGCATCGCCTGTCACAAGCGTGTCTTGGTCAGAACGATAGTGAGTATAAGCTGTATCAAAGTTTAGCTTTCCGATTTGGCCATCAAACCCAACAGTTCCTTGAAAATTTGTGTTTTCACTATCACGCTTGTTAATACCAAATTGGGGATTAAACTCGTATACAGCAAAAAGGTCTTCACCAAGAACATTATTTGGATTATCTGCCGCCATGAAAACATCAACCAATGTTCTTTGCTGGATGAATTCTTGGGTTCTGCGTTCGAAAATGCCTCGTGAATAAAAATTCAAGCGGCCTTCATCTAAAATTTCATATTCAGCTGCCCAATGACCAGAATAACGCTCTTCAGGAGGGGAAACACCAATCTCGTTCCCGGATAAAGCTTGTTGATCAAAATTATATGGAGCTAAATCTGCAGTACTGCTGATCACACTGCCGGGTCCAAAGCGGTCAAGGTCAATGCTGAAGTCATTACCGGCATTAGGGCCTGAGTCAATTTCAAAACGATTTGGCACACCCGTAAATCCACTACGCCGATCTAGTCCACCAAACCGGGTAAAGTCACGAGTAGAAACAATATCACGCTCAGATTTCTCAAAGCCTTGATTTTCTAAGTAGCTAATACTGCCTGTGAAGCTGAAAGGACCATCAGATAGACCAAAAATAGCCCCTGTCCGGAAGGTTTCAGCACCGCCGCGCGTGGCTTGACCGTAAGAGTTTACAAGCTCAATGCCGTTAAAGTTTTTGCGAAGACGAATATTTACAACACCGGCTACAGCGTCAGATCCGTAAATAGCAGATGACCCTGATTTTAGAACTTCGATGCCTTCAATGGCCTCTGGGGGAATAGAGCTAATATCAGGTACATCTTCGCCCCCGAGCCGTCGTCCGTCCACAAGAACGAGGGTATATTGATCACCAACACCCCGTAAGTTTACAGAGCTACGTCCACCGCCTGATTCGTCATTATAAGAAGAGGATACACTTCCTGTGTTGATGGGAAGTTCGCGAATAAAGTCTGCCACTGATTCAGCGGGCGTAAATTCGAATTGATCTCTTGTAACATACTGAACGGGCAGTGCTGTTGTGTCTGATTCGGCTGTTGGTGTGCGAATAGCACTTCCGACAACAACGATTGTGTCTGTTTCTTGAGCCGATGCGGTCATGGGCGTCATGAGGCACCCTAAAGCAACACCTGTAAGTAAGCTGGATTTTTGAAGTATTTTCATTTTTTATCCCTTCAGTACATAAACTAAATTTTTCGTTTCCAGGATCATTCAGAACCGATATTTATCATGCCAAGATCTTCATATCGTAAAATATCCATTCTTTGGATCCATATTATTGGATCCAACATTTTCGGGAATATGTCAATTACCTTACTGTTATAAAAGATGAGTGTTGTATATTTGCTACAATAATATGCTTATTAGGATACAATTTAGCTATTTTTATAAGAATGGTATCCTCTATAGGTAATGTCTCAAAAAACCATAGCCGTGGTTAATTTTGAAAGATTTTAGAGAAAGCCAGAGGGAGCTTTGTAGCCACTCCCAATGACACGCCTAAATGAAATAAGTTAACCAGAACGAGTAATATACTATAGAAGATCTAGGCGTATAAAGAGAAAATGAATATTTAGCCCTTTGTCTTGTCGCTTATATTTCATTTTTCTTCTGAAAAATAATCTGATTAAGTCCGATGAGTATCGGGGCAAAAAGGGCCGCTAAGATTGCTAAGGCCGCAAAAGCAATAGCTATATCCGTCCGTATGGCCCAAGCGCCCACATAGCCAGAGAAAAAGGCGCCTATCGAATTTGTCACGTAAAAAACGCCCACGGAAACGGCGAGAAGGGAAGGAGGAGCTATCTGTGTGAAGAGTGCCAACGCCACAGGTGCTAAAAGAAGTTCACTAAACGCAATGAAAAAATAGGCGGCAATAAGCCATGATACTGCTCCCTTTCCCGATTCATTCGCTGACGCATCGCTGGCCCCAATATATAAACAACCAAATCCAACGCCAAGCGCTACAAATGACAACGCAAGCTTATGGAAAGCCGTAATACGGTTTTCGCCATATTTACGATCAATTACTTTGAGGGCTATAATCATAAGGGGAGAGAGCAAAATAATAAACATAGGATTGAGAGATTGAAAAGCAGTTGCCGAAATCTCCACGCCACCCACATGCCGATTGACTGATTCAGATGTAAATATACTGATCAACCCTCCCCATTGCTCATAAATTGTCCAATAAAAAGACAATATAAAGACTAAAAATATCAATGTTAGATATTGCTTTGCAGTCGCGTCGCTTTTGCCAGAAAGGGGGGTCGTAGCAGAAACCTTTTTGAGGGCTTGTTTTTGATAGAGATCAGCTGGCAAATATTTTTTCGACATGCTTACAAATAGCCCAAGGCCTAAAGCCATACCGATGGCGGCCACTGAAAATCCATAATGCCAGCCAAAATATTCTCCTATCCCACCAGCCAAAATAGGGGCTGCAAAAGAACCAATATTAATCGCCATATATTGTAAGGTGAAGGCTTCTTCACGCTGGCTTCCCATCTGACCCTTATATAAACGAGAAATAAGAGACACGGCACTGGGTTTGAAGAAACCAGTGCCCATAATAATAAGCCCGAGCGCAAGGTGAAAAGAAATACCAACCGCATGATAGGCTTGGATTATATTCTCTGTTGCACCTAACCGCAGAAGCTCTGCCTTCGTCTCAACGGGCAAAGAAATCTTGCCGAGAGATAAACCAGAATCATTCAGTAAAGCGATAAAAGAGGCATGTCCATCAGGGAGAAAATAAGGGATAAAATGAACCAATAGTAAGCTTAAATGGCCGAGTAAAATTATAAATCCGCCGAGCAAAATCCCTCTATAATGCCCAACCCAGCGATCTACAATGGCACCGCATATTAACGGAGAAAGGTAAATAAGGGCCACATAAG